>NZ_JACVTU010000005.1:0-175175 GCF_016624705.1 Acinetobacter sp. S40 | reverse complement strand
AATTATGTGAATCAGACATTTAGTTTGTTTAATGAGGTTGAGAAAGTGAGACCAAAAAAATTATTAAAGGTGGAAAATGAAAATAAAAAACTATAGACCATCAAAAGGTTTTACGTGGGCTTTATTTTTAGTCATTTTTACATCTTGGATAGTATTTAAATGCGTTCCTTTGACAGAAAAGGAGCAAGAAGGACAAATTAAGGTTTTGATGGAAGCTAAGAATAGAAGATTAGCTCAAGAGTTCGACTCATATACATCAGAAGATTTTTCTAGATTACCAAAATTTGACTCTCGCAAATATGCTCTATTAAAGCGTAATGGTCGTTTTTGGTTAATACCAAGAGAATATTATGCAGATAGTGGATTTAAAATCAGATGGCCTACAGATGTTAATAAATTATTGAAAAAAGAATGGAGAAATGATTCTGATAGAGATTATGCATTTAATGTATTTATGTATTCACCTCAATATTATGGTGATACGACAGATTACTGGGGGAGAGAAATTTATAATAATATATCCTGTCAACCAAAACCTTATGTTGGAAACTTTAAATGGAATGGTGTCCTTATAAGAATTTATGATTCTTACCATAGAAATATTAAAGATGAACGATATTTAGATGTTTGTCTAACTGCATTAAAAATTTTAAATGAAGAAATAAAGGAAATACATTATGTCAACTAAACTCAGCCAAGTACATATGGATCAAATTGCTGCAATGCGCATACAGGCAGAAAATAGTAGGTTAATTAATAAATTAAATTCAACTAAAGTTTAATTTCTTAATTAATTTATAACAAGGGGATAATATGAAAACAAAAAACTATAGACCATCAAAAGGTTTTATATAGGCTTTACTTCTAGTTATTTTTACAGCATGGCTTGTATATAAGTGCGTTCCTTTAACAGAAAAAAGACAGGAGCAAGCGATTAAAGGGGAAATGGATTATCAAAGACGTAAAGCTGCGGAAAATTTTGATAAATATACAGGTGAAGATATAGTCAGGCTACCAAAATTTGACTCTCGTAAATATGCTTTAATGAAACGTAATGGTCGTTTTTGGTTAATACCAAGAGAATATTATGGTGCTAATGGGCTTACTATCAGAGTTAGAGATATTGATAAGCTAATGAAAAAAAATGGAAAGATAATATTGTGATGGAAGATGGGTTTCGAGTTTTTATGTACTCATCTCAATATTATAATCGTAAAGCTGATTATTTGAGTAGCGATATGGCATGTAAGTCAGATACATTTAGGAAGCTTTTTAAGTGGAATGGAATTATTATTAATATTGATGCTAATACCTATTCGAAAAAAATTACAGATAATCAATATTTAGATGTTTGTTTAACTGCATTAAAAATTTTAAATGAACAAGTGAAGGAGATACACTATGTTAACTAAACTCAGCCAAGTACACATGGATCAAATTTCTACCTTACGTATACAGGTGCGAAATGGGCAAATTGGCTATTATGTTATTTATGCAACATTAGCCGATTTACTAAAAAGTGATTACGGCTATACATCTACAGATCCGACAGTATTGTGGTTACGTGACCCAATAAAAACCAATGTAGGATGTAGTTCGATATTTAATGAAGTAGAAAAAATTAGATCAAATATATTATTGTCAAAAAAATGTGATTAAATAAAAAATGATAGTAAATTACTTAAGTTTATTATTCTTAAGCATATTTGAACAGAAATAGAATGAAACTAATTAAATTAAATGTCTTTGTAATGCTCTATAAATTGCCTTATCAATTGGAAATTTTAAAGGAAAAAGTGTCCTTTTAGGAAAAATATTCTTTATTGGGTATGGAGAATTAACATGTAATAGTTCGAGATGGTTTTTAGCGAAGAAAATATGAAAATATTAAGCACATCAATATTTATGATACTATAAATCAAAATTTTTAATAAAAATGGCTTTATTCTTAATGGATTAATACATATAGTTAAATGATGTAAAAATAAGTATTTAAAGCGAATCAATAGTAACAAAGGAAAATTAAAATGAGTGCAATCCAAACGATATTTGAAATTTTATTATGGTGTTTTTATGGGAAATAAAAAATCAGAAGATTATTAGGAATAAATTAATGAAGCTATCACACAAGATTATTCTTGGTAGTATTTTGATATTACTGGCCTATTTAATCGTCAAATTTATTATTTGGAAGTATGAAGTATATAATGAAAGAAGAGGATATTGTACAGCAGAAGGGAAGTTTTTAAGTGATAAAGAAAAGTTAAAAAATATACGTGTGAATTTGATTGTTCATCATTTGCAAAGCCGATCTAAACATTATGATGACTATAATTTTAGCATTGTAGGAATATCAAAATATGATCTTTCAAATGAGGAAGAAGTCATCGATCTGATGACACAGGCTGATTTTAATAAATCGTGGAAAGAAAATTTGGGCATCATCGCAATCGGTTCAATTCCAGAATATATCGATAGACGTATATGCCTACGCGATCCTCGACGTTGTTATGACTTTAGTAAAGCTCGTAACGGTTTGCCGAGTTTGTGGAACGATGATAATAGCGTCAATATCGAATATCTAAGATCACTGCCTGAAAATTATTCAATAATAACGAGAGAAGGAAGTGGTGTTGACTTAGACATTTATCCATTATCTACACTACAACAGATCGATGCGAAGCACTACAGAATATCAAGGTATAGTATAAATCAGAGATGTTGTGATCAACAAGAAATCAAAAGACGAACCCCATTTGTAGGTAACAATCTTGTTAATAATAGCGACCCTGCGAAGACAGCAGCATACCGCCGTGGGGAAATTGGTATTACACCGGAGCCTGAATTACGTTTAGATCAAATTGATGGGGTAATAATTGATGACTTCTATGTATCAGATTTGTACGCTGATTCATTGTTAGATCAACCCCAGCAAGTACAAAAATATGGACTACTTTGGAGTGCAGGTGGTCTAAGAAAACCGGTGTATAAAAAAAATATGAAGCAAGAAATATCTATCACTGCCTGTGGCACCATTGTAGAAAAAAAGTAAATCAATTAATAGGAAAATTAAAATGAGTACAATCCAAACGATATTTGAAATTTTATTATGGTGTTTTTATGGAAAATAAAAAATCAGAAGATTATTAGGAATAAAGTAATGAAGCTATCACATAAGGTTATTCTTGTTAGTGTTTTGATATTACTAACCTATTTAGTCGTCGAATTTATTATTTTGCAGTATGAGGAATATAATGAAAGAAGAGGATATTGCACAGCAGAAGGGAAGTTTTTAAGTGATAAAGAAAAGTTAAAAAATATACGTGTGAATTTGATTGTTCATCATTTGCAAAGCCGATCTAAACATTATGATGACTATAATTTTAGCATTGTAGGAATATCAAAATATGATCTTTCAAATGAGGAAAAAGTCATCGATCTGATGACACAGGCTGATTTTAATAAATCGTGGAAAGAAAATTTGGGCATCATCGCAATCGGTTCAATTCCAGAATACATTGGTAGACGTGAATGTCTACGTGACCGTCAACGTTGTTATATTAATCAATCTAATAAGGGTTTTGTGACATTATGGAGCGATGATAACAGCATCAATATCGAATATCTAAGATCACTGCCTGAAAATTATTCAATAATAACGAGAGAAGGAAGTGGCGTTAACTTAGATATTTATCCATTATCTACACTGCAACAGATCGATGCCAAGCACTACAAAATATCAAGGTATAGTATAAATCAGAGATGTTGTGATCAACAAGAAATCAAAAGATGGACCCCATTTGTAGGTAACAATCTTACGAATATTAGTAGGCATCCAGAAAAATATGCAGCCTATCGTCGTGGGGAAATTGGTATTACACCGGAGCCTGAATTACGTTTAGATCAAATTGATGGGGTAATAATCGATGACTTCTATGTATCAGATTTATACGCTGATTCATTGTTAGATCAACCTCAGCAAGTACAAAAATATGGACTACTTTGGAGTGCAGGTGGTCTAAGAAAACCGGTGTATAAAAAAAATATGAAGCAAGAAATATCTATCACTGCCTGTGGCACCATTGTAGAAAAAAAGTAAATTAATTAATAGGAAAATAACATGAGTACCATTCCAAATATATATCAAATCATTAGTTATTATTTATATTGTGAAATAACCAAACCTGAGGATGCACCAGATGACTGAAGAAGATGACACACCTTAATCCTGATAATATGGAATCCAATTTTGCTAATACTCTTGTTAAAAGTTTAATTTAATAGAACCAAAGAGCTCATTAAGATTTAAGATATTTTTCAGGCGAGTAGAGATCAGACTAATTTTGCACCCTTATCTAGAGTTTATTTTACAAATGATTTTCTATACGATTTAAAGTTCTTTAACGACCGATCAAGCCACGGTACAAGAGGGTGATCATGTTTAACATTTGATTTTTTTGGGGGGCAGAGAAAATATAATTTAACATAATCAATGTGTTTACTAGGCTTATCTCATGGCGCAACCTTTTCGCAGAATTATCTTAATCCTTGCAATAAAAGCTAACTTTATTGAGCGTCCTTTTCCAGATAAACCAAAGCATCCTAAATAGAGGCACAGATTAAAAGATAAGTATTTTTTAGGGCTTTTGGCTAAATTTAGACCTATCAACAATCACTAAAATCTTATCTAAATCTGCTACAATTGCGCCAATTTTAGCTTTTCTTACATCTGCGTAATAAATATTGTTATCGCAAAGATGTTCAATATGAAGATTTATACATGTTTAAAGATCAATTAGCGCAAGAAGTGAATGCGCGTAGAACCTTTGCCATCATTTCCCACCCCGATGCGGGTAAAACCACCATGACAGAGAAACTCCTGTTATGGGGTAAGGCAATTCAGGTTGCAGGTATGGTGAAAAGCCGTAAATCTGACCGTGCGGCAACTTCTGACTGGATGGAAATGGAAAAAGAACGCGGAATTTCCATTACTACTTCCGTAATGCAGTTCCCTTATAAAAAACACACTATCAACTTACTGGATACGCCAGGACACGAAGATTTCTCGGAAGATACCTATCGTACTTTAACGGCGGTTGATTCAGCACTTATGGTAATTGATGGTGCGAAAGGGGTGGAGGAACGTACTATTAAATTGATGGAAGTGTGTCGTATGCGCGATACTCCCATCATTTCTTTCGTCAACAAAATGGACCGTGAAATTCGTGAGCCTCTAGAACTTCTGGATGAAATTGAAAGCGTTTTGAATATTCGTTGTGTCCCAATCACATGGCCATTGGGTATGGGGCGTGATTTTGCAGGTGTCTACAATATTCTTGAAGACAAACTGTATGTTTATAAGGCGGGTTTTGGTTCTACCATTACCGACATTGACGTGCGTGATGGTTATGACTATGCAGATATTCGTGAAAAAGTCGGTGAATTGGCTTGGGCTTCATTTGAAGAGTCACTAGAATTGGTACAAATGGCCAATGAACCTTTGGATCGTGATTTATTCCTACAAGGTAAACAAACACCTGTGCTTTTTGGTACTGCTTTAGGTAACTTTGCAGTCGATCATGTACTCGATACATTTATTCAATGGGCCCCTGAACCTAAAGCCCATCCGACTCAGGAACGTACGGTTGAAGCGACTGAAGAAGGTTTTAGTGGTTTTGTCTTTAAAATTCAGGCCAATATGGACCCTAAACATCGTGACCGTATTGCCTTTATGCGTATTTGCTCAGGTAAGTATGAAAAAGGTCTAAAGATGAATCATGTACGTTTGGGTAAAGAAGTGCGTATTTCTGATGCATTGACTTTTCTTGCAGGTGAGCGTGAACATTTAGAAGAGGCTTGGCCGGGGGATATTATCGGTTTACATAATCACGGTACGATTCAGATTGGAGACACCTTTACTAGTGGTGAAAAGTTGCATTTCACAGGGATTCCACACTTTGCTCCTGAAATGTTCCGTAGAGTTCGTTTGCGTGATCCACTCAAGTCTAAACAGTTGCAAAAAGGTTTAAAAGAGTTGTCTGAAGAAGGCGCAACACAAGTCTTTATGCCACAAAACAGCAATGATTTAATCGTGGGTGCTGTGGGTGTCCTGCAGTTTGATGTTGTGGCGTATCGCTTAAAAGAAGAGTACAAGGTCGATTGTATTTATGAGCCTGTTAACATCCATACTGTGCGCTGGATTTATTGTGATGACGATAAAAAACTCAATGATTTTAAGAAAAAAGCCCACGATCAACTGTCACTGGATGGTGGGGGGCATTTGACTTATCTGGCGCCAAGTCGTGTGAACCTGCAAATTATGCAGGAGCGCTGGCCTGATATTGAGTTCCGTAATACACGAGAACACTAAATTGACTTAAACAGCTTCTTTCGGGAAGCTGTTTTTTATTTTAAAGTAGACGTTTGGATTGGTTTGGGAAAGCATCATGCAGATGACAAAACAGCTCTTGCTGGTCGGTTTAATCGGGACATTGTCCATGCTGGGTGCTTGTACAAAAAATAAAAATGATCAAACACCTGAACATGAAAAACCAGCGCTAGCACAAGAAAAAACAGAGATTTTACCTTATCTTGATATTCAGGAAAGTAAAGCTAAATATGCCTTGCCTTTTTGTGAAAAGAAAAACTGTATTGATATTGATTTACAAAGTATTCAGACCAAGGACAGTTGGTTAAATGGATGGGTTGAGCAAAAGTTGGCTTATGTGGTGCAGGCTCAAGTGGGGCAAAATCAGAAAATAAATTTGCAAAACGCCATTAATGCCTATATTGCCAAATCAGATACATGGCAAGATCAATATTCGAGAAATCAGGCCTATGAATTACATATGACAACGCGGATTGCATCACAGCGCAATGAATATGTGTTATTACAAATTGGATTAAACTCCAAGCAAGAAGAAGTGACGGTAAAAGATCGTTACTATTTCTTTGTGGCTGATCGTAAAAGGCAAAAAGAAGTCAATATATTGGATATATTACAGAAAAATCAGCAAACCAATATGAACCAGATTGTACAGGATCATTATCAAAAATGGTTAAAGCAGCAGTCTTCGGACGTACAGGCTGAAGCTCCAGAAAAACTGTATTGGGGACAGGCAGACTGGTTTTTCGATAGTGAAGGTATTGGGCTGCATTATCGTGCGAACCAAATTAGCAAGCAGGCTGGTCAATTTGATATTTATTTATCAACAGCACAAACCAAAGCAGTGTTACAGCCCGAAATTTATCACAAAATGTTTTAATCTGTATTGAAATTTAGACAACACTGGTCAAGTATGATCAAGTTACATTAGCATGAATTGAAAATTATTTTTTGTTAGGCAATCACGATGTTGCAATCTAAAGGCTCTATGTTTTCATCTCCACAAAAAAAACAACCTAACGTAAAACTTGTTTTGACCATTGCCGTCAGCATGTTGTTACTGACTGCGTGCCAACCCAAGTCTAAACCTGAAGATGCTAATCAAAAGCAGAATGCGGCCTCAGAAGTGCAACCACAGGTTTTGGCAATAGATGGTTCAGCCGTGCGTTTAAAAGTGAATTTGCCCGAATGTTCTGGTAATAATTGTCCAGAATTTGTCGTAGAGCGATTGCAGAGTAATTTTCCATTTATTGATCAAATTATTGATCAGGAAATTTTAAAGAACTTAAAACAGATTCTTGATATTTCTACGATTAATCAAAATGAACACACTGCTTCTGCCCCAGAGACAGATCAGAAAAATTTGCATGAAAATGCCTCTAGTTCTGAGCCATTAGCTGCCGATCAGAAAATGCAGCAACAAATCGAACCCTATGTTCAATCTTTTGTAGAGCTAGATAAAGAACTAAAAGCTTTGAGTGCTAATCATCAGATTAATATCATGATTAAACCGTCGATCTTAAAATCGCAAGAACCAATCGCAACGGTTGTCTTAAATACCAGTAGTTATCTTGGGGGGGCGCATGGTTCATCGGCACAACAATATTATAATTTTGATCTGAAACAGCAAAAGCAAGTACAGCTCAATGATTTGCTATTGCCAAATCAAAGAAAAGCATTGGAAGCTAAAGCACATGAGGCCTTCAAAGTGTGGGTGACAGATTCTAAACTTGCCGATAATGTTAATGAATATGAGCAGGCATGGAAATTTAAGCTCTCAGATAATTTCTTGCTAGGGGAGAAAGGTTTGATTCTGCAATATGCTGAATATGAAATTGGACCTTACTCAGCGGGCTTGCCACGTTTAATGATCCCATTTGATCAACTGTCTGGTATTTTAAAACCTGAATATGTGCCACATATTCAGGCTGCCTCTGAACCAGCGACTAAATCACAGAGTTAAGTGATGCGTTTTCCTTTGTTTGATACGCATACGCATTTTGATGTGCCAGATTTTGATCATGATCGAAATCAATTGGCGCATCAAGCCAAAGCAGTGGGTGTGGAAAGACTAATTTTGATTGGTTTTACTGAGTCCAGATTTTCAGATTTAATGAAAATCCAGCATGAATTAAACCAATTGCAGGATGCGCCCATCAGCTATTTGGCTCCCGGTTTGCATCCTTTTTATATCGAACAGCATTTGCCCGCGCATCTTGAACGACTTGAACAAATCTTAAAACAACAATCTTGTATTGCGATCGGGGAAATTGGTTTAGACACTTTTTTGCCGCAGCATAAACAGGCGGATATTTATCAAAAGCAAAAGCAATATTTTATTCATCAGTTGAATTTAGCTAAACAATATGACAAACCTGTACTGTTACATATCCGTAAAGCACATGCGGATGTATTACATATTTTAAAACACCAGCATTTTAAGTTGGGTGGTATTGCCCACGCTTTTAGTGGGGGAATTGAAGAAGCCAAAGCATTTATTCAATTGGGGTTCAAGCTAGGGATTACAGGACAAATTACAAATCCAAATGCCAAAAAATTACATCGAGTGATCACTGAATTTGGACTTGAGCATTTGGTGTTAGAAACGGACTGTCCAGATATGACACCTTTATGTTGTCAAGAATCAACAGAATATCGAACCCGAAATACACCCGTGAACTTACCTTTTGTGTTACAGAGTTTAGCCACAAGTTTAGGAATGAATGAAGAAACTGTGGCAGCAAAAGTATGGGAAAATTCATTGAATGCACTGAAGCTAGTTCAATAAAAAACAAGCTCATTCAAAAGTATAACCAAAAGAAAACATACCGACTTTAAAAGTGGCATAAAGTAAAAGGAGCCAATGAAACTTTAAAAGAACATAGCCAAACCGGAGGATAGCCGTATGGCCAGCTACAGCAAAATCAATAGTTTTAATGCGTTAAAAACACTCAATGTCGGTTCAGCTCAATATCAGATTTTTAGTTTGCAACAAGCCAATCCTCAGTTGGGTGATATTCAGAAGCTTCCCAAATCTTTAAAAGTATTATTAGAAAATTTATTACGTTTTGAAGACGATAAAACCGTGACAGCTGCGCATATTCATGCACTGGTGGAATGGCAAAAGACCAAAACATCGGATCAGGAAATTCAATATCGTCCAGCGCGAGTACTGATGCAAGATTTTACCGGTGTTCCTGCCGTGGTTGATTTAGCAGCGATGCGCGCTGCAATGGCAAAGGCGGGTGGAGATCCAGAGAAAATTAACCCGCTTTCTCCTGTTGATCTGGTGATTGATCATTCGGTAATGGTCGACCATTTTGCAAATGATCGTGCATTTGAGGAAAACGTTGAAATTGAAATGCAGCGCAATGGGGAACGTTATCAATTTTTACGTTGGGGACAGTCTGCATTTAATAATTTTAGTGTTGTACCACCAGGAACGGGAATTTGCCATCAGGTCAATCTGGAATATTTAGCACAAGCTGTATGGACGGGAGATGAACAGGGACAAACTTTTGCATTTCCGGATACGTTGGTGGGAACCGACTCGCATACAACAATGATTAATGGATTAGGTGTATTGGGTTGGGGTGTAGGTGGAATTGAAGCTGAAGCCGCCATGTTGGGGCAACCGATTTCGATGCTAATTCCAGAGGTTATCGGGTTTAAACTTACAGGAAAATTAAAAGAAGGAATTACCGCAACAGATTTAGTTCTCACAATTACTCAAATGTTGCGTCAAAAAGGTGTGGTGGGTAAGTTCGTTGAATTCTACGGGGACGGTTTGGCCGACTTGCCTTTGGCAGATCGGGCAACGATTGCCAATATGGCTCCTGAATATGGTGCAACTTGTGGTTTCTTTCCAATCGATGAAATTACACTTGAATATATGCGTCTGACAGGACGTAAAGCTGAACGTATTGCTCTAGTTGAGGCTTATAGTAAAGAGCAAGGTTTATGGCGACATGCGGGGGATGAACCTGTTTTTACTGATACTTTAACCTTGGATATGGCGACTGTTGAAGCCAGTCTGGCTGGGCCAAAACGTCCGCAGGATCGTGTGGTCTTGGCTAAAGTCCCTGAAACTTTTCAGGCTGTGATGGATTTGACTTTAAAAGCAGCGAAACCTGAAAAAGAACGTCTTGAAAATGAAGGTGGCGGTGGTACGGCAGTCGATGCGGAAAAAGCCAATCTTCCAAATGAAGCAGCCAGTTGTTCTATTGAAGGTAAAACGTATACGCTGAATCATGGAGATGTGGTGATTTCAGCAATTACTTCATGTACAAATACCTCTAACCCAAGTGTCATGTTAGCAGCGGGTTTATTGGCTAAAAAAGCGATTGAAAAAGGCTTACAACGTAAACCATGGGTAAAAAGTTCTTTGGCACCAGGTTCTAAAGTTGTGACCGATTATCTAGCTGCTGCGGGTTTAACACCGTATTTGGATGAGTTGGGTTATAACCTTGTCGGGTACGGTTGTACCACCTGTATTGGGAATTCTGGACCATTACCAGATCCAATTGAAGAAGCGATTCAATGCGCTGATTTAAACGTTGCATCGGTACTTTCAGGTAACCGAAACTTTGAAGGGCGTGTGCATCCATTGGTCAAAACCAATTGGTTGGCTTCTCCTCCATTGGTTGTGGCTTATGGTCTGGCAGGTACGATTCGTAAGGATTTAACCTCCGAACCGTTGGGGCAGGGTAAAAATGGTCAGGATATTTATTTAAAAGATATCTGGCCAACAAATGCAGAAATTGCAGAAGTTTTGCAAAAAGTAAATACAGAAATGTTCCATAAGGAATATGCCGCTGTGTTTGAAGGAGATGAAAGCTGGAAATCGATTCAAATTCCTCAAAGTAAAACCTATGAGTGGGCAGATGATTCAACTTATATTCGTCACCCGCCATTTTTTGATGGAATTGATCAGCCACCTGAAGCCATTACTAACATTGATTCAGCATCAATTTTAGCGATATTGGGTGATTCTGTGACGACTGACCACATTTCTCCAGCTGGTAATATTAAAAAAGACAGTCCAGCGGGTCGTTATTTGCAAGAACATGGTATTGCACCTCAAGACTTTAATTCCTATGGTTCGCGTCGTGGTAATCATGAAGTAATGATGCGTGGGACATTTGCCAATATTCGTATTAAAAATGAAATGCTTGGTGGCGAAGAAGGTGGTAATACCCTTTATATTCCAACAGGTGAAAAACTGGCGATTTACGATGCAGCGATGCGTTATAAAGACGACAAAACGCCTTTAGTGATTATTGCCGGTAAAGAATATGGCACGGGATCATCTCGTGACTGGGCGGCAAAAGGAACCAATCTTTTGGGTGTGAAAGCTGTAATTGCTGAAAGCTTTGAACGAATTCATCGTTCGAATCTAGTCGGTATGGGCGTGTTACCCCTTCAGTTTATTGATGGGCAAAATCGTCAAACCTTAAATCTAACAGGCACAGAACAACTATCAATTTCAGGACTTTCAGATGATATCCAGCCCCATCAAACACTAGACATCACGGTTAAACGTGAAGATGGTACAACCGATACATTTAAAGTGTTATGTCGTATTGATACATTAAATGAAGTGGAATATTTCAAGGCAGGTGGTATTTTGCACTATGTACTACGTAATTTGATTGCAGCATAAACATCCCTCTCGTTAAAACGCCTTCTTCTTGGGATGAGGGCGTTTGTCAAATTCAGGCACTAACATTCTTAAATTAAACCAAGTAAAATAGCGTGCCTAAAAAATGTGAAACTTGATGTAATGACTGATCTTCAAACCGATGAATATGACCGCCGTTTTGCAGGTGTCGCCAAAATTTATGGTGATGATGCGTTTCTTCATTATGAAAAAAGTCATGTCATGGTGATTGGAATTGGTGGCGTGGGCAGTTGGGCAGTTGAGGCTTTGGCACGCACAGGAATTGGTCAACTAACATTGGTGGATATGGATGTGTTGGCAGCATCTAATATCAATCGTCAATTACCCGCATTATCTTCAACTTTGGGCCAAGAAAAAGCGCAAGTAATGGCAGAACGTTGTCGTCAGATTAATCCACGTATTCAAGTCAATGTGATTGATGATTTTCTTTCGCCTGAAAATGTCGCTGAAATACTTATGTCAAAACCTGATGTGGTTCTGGATTGTATTGATGACGTCAAAGCTAAATTGGCCCTTATGTTACATTGCCGCTTTAACAAACTTACTTTAATTGTATCGGGCGGTGCTGGCGGAAAAATTGATCCGCTTAAGATCCGTGTGGCTGATTTATCTAAAACTGAACAAGATCCGATGTTGGCAAAATTGCGTAGTCAATTACGAGCCCAAGGTATTTGTAAAAAACCAAAGGAAAAATTTGGTATTACCTGTATTTATTCTATTGATAACCCTTTCTCTAGTGCGGATGTTTGCGCTGCGGCTGGTTTGCGCTGCGGGGGATATGGTTCTGCTGTAATCGTAACTTCTAGCTTTGGTATGATTGCGGTAGCTGAAGTATTGAAAAAACTGGACATGAAAAAAACGAAGCTTAAATAAGCTTCGTTTCGAGTTACGTTATAAGGTTTTAAATTATAAAGGACGATAATAAGTATAAGTTACATTGCGATCTTTATACACATCATAACTTTGCTGCTTAAAATCAGAAATCCACTGACTGCCGCTATAACCTGCAATATGCCCATAGATATGATTTGGCGTGCGTTTGATAATATAAATATCACCTTTTTGTGGATGATCAAACTCTGGCTGAATTTGTCGATAACCAATTTTGGTCAGAGTATCTCCCCAGTCAGACGCTGCAATGGGATGAGTCACGATTTTAGCCCCCGCAGACTGCAAGGCTATGCGAACACTTTTGGCACACTTAGCTGTACTGTAGCTACCGCTGATACTTTTTAACTTCGCAATAAATTTATGAATATCAATTTGGCTACGTGAACCATCTGATGAAAAAGAAAAAGGCGCTGATCTTTCCTTGTTTTCAGTCACACTTATCTGAGGGGCATTCTGTGTTTGATAACTATCTGCTAATTGTCCGTCATAAATCATCGTTCAAACTCGTTCTTACATCATTCACACATATCAATAACAATGTATTTGCTTGGCTGAGTGATGCTATCCTCTGAACCTTAAAAAGTGTTTTAAGAAATGTAATAATATTTCACAACTTTGAAACATTTATAAAAATATATTGATTTATCATCTAATTATCAATGCATTTGTTGGTTAAATTTTATTAGGATAATATCGAATAATACGTGATTCTGCTAAATTTTTATTTTTAAACCGATCATATAAATCAAAACAAATAGGTTGATTGCTATTTAGTCGGGGTAAATTTTGATCAAAAAGAAAATAACGAATATAGCCAGATTGATCCATCGAAATGGCAATACGTTCAAAGCTTTTACTATGTTTTGTTAAGTAAGAACGATATTGTTTAACCACCCCACATTCTTTGCTCAGAATCAGTTCTGAAGAAGGTTGAAGGCATCTCGACAAAAATAGCATTGCAAATCCAGGCAATACACTTAAATAGGAGATCTTTTTTTGCTCAGAAATGCTTCTATTTCTATCAATAAAATACATATGAACAATAATAGGTAAAAATAAAGAAAGTATTAAGCCCAGAATGAAGAAAAAATTGCTCATGATTTTGATATCTTTATTGTTATACGCATTAAAAAGTGATTTTAAATGATTTTTAATGCGTATTTAATTTATTTTAGGTGTTAAATCTCATCAAATGTTAATGTTAAAAACATACTTGAATAGTCATATAAAAACTCAGCCTTTTTGTGAAATGATACTCTAAAAAGACTGAATTCTTTTAAATAAGCTGTTCTTGCTGATATTCTTCTGAGCGTTGAAGGGCTTCGTGAATATTGGATAATGCGTGTTCAATATCGCTTAATGATTTAGCATTACCACCACTCAAAGCCTGTCGCCATTTTCGTGCACCCGGAAGATTTTGAAATAAACCTAAAATATGTCGGGTGATAATTGAAAGAGGTGCACCCTCAGCCAAACGTTGTTCGATATAGGGTAGCATTTGTTGCATGATCTCAAAACGATCAGGTGCTACTAAATTCCATATTTGGCCTATTTCAGCCAATAAATAAGGATTATGGTAGGCTTCGCGGCCAATCATCACGCCATCGACATATTGTAAATGGTGCTGTGTTTCTGCAAAAGTTTTGATACCGCCGTTAATTTCAATGGTTAAATGTGGACGTTCGCGTTTTAAACGGTACACGTCTTCATAGCGTAACGGAGGGACTTCACGGTTTTCTTTAGGCGATAAACCTTGCAAAATAGCAATGCGGGCATGCACGACAAAATGACTACAACCCGTGGCAGCGATTGTATCTACAAAATGCAGCATTTCTTCATAAGATTGCATTTCGTCAATACCGATACGATGTTTGACTGTCACTGGAATAGAAACAGTTTTTTGCATTTGATCAATACATTCAGCAACGAGATCGGGTTCGGCCATTAGACAAGCGCCGATTTTATTGTTTTGAACACGGTCACTTGGACATCCGACATTCAGATTGACTTCAACATAGCCCCAGTCCTCCGCCATTTTTGTGCAGGTTGCCAGATCTTGAGGATTTGATCCACCGAGTTGTAAAACCAGTGGATGTTCTTGCGAATTAAAGTCCAAATGGCGTTTTGCATCCCCATGAATAATCGCCCCTGTAGTCACCATTTCAGTGTAGAGCACTACATTTGGATTAAATAGCCGAGCGAAGAAACGATAGTCTTTTGTAGTCCAATCCATCATCGGTGCAACCGAAATGCGTGGTGTTAACGATAAAATTGAAGACATGTCCGTACCCAAAGCATGCTAAAGCGAAAGTGTTGCAGTATACTTTTTTTTGGCAAATGACCCTAGCAAAAAATAAGCAGATTCCGTCTTGGTGTTATCTTCCCAAAATTTAAAATGACTATGAAGACAAAAATATTGAAACACATGTGAACTTCAAGCTAAGGTTAAGTTTGTGAAACATAATGACAATAAAAGGAATAACTATGTTTGTATTTGAAGAAGTTTTTAAGGAAAAGCGGTCATCACTTTCTCCAGAATTGGATTTGAGATTACAACGAGCTTTGAGTTGGGTTAAACAAGCCGGTCAAATCCTGCATGAACTAGAGGCAAAACTGCTCTATAACTGGATTGCCTTGAATACTCTATATATCCAGGATATCGAATTAAATTATTCACAGCAGTTACAGCAATTGTTTCTACTCTTGAACCGATTAGTCGATTTGGATCATGAGGGCAAAATTATGCGTACTCTTACTTCCAAACTAAACTCAGCCATGCAACCTTTTTTAGAAAGCCCTTATTTGTCTTATCATTTTTGGCAGTTTCAACATCAGAAACTTAATGAAGCCGAATGGCAACAATATCGATTACAAGAAAAAACTCAACTCAAAAATGCAATACAGCAATCCAGTGAGGCAGAAATTCTCAATTTCATTTTTTCACGGATTGCCATGTTGCAAACGCAGATGAATTCTGGAGGCATGATGAATCAAAGTCAGATTTTTCGCCAATTGATTGATTCTGCTTGCCAGATTTTGACTGCATTATTACCTGTTTTTATGCATATTATGCTGGAAAACGGCCAAGACTTTGATGGGCGTGTCCAGTTTTTTCCAATTGTTCAATTTTCCTGAAATCAAACTTTTTGCTTTTTTTGAGGAAAATAGACGCGATCGATGAATGCAAACAATGCAGCAAAAATTGTAAGCCCTAATCCAGCGCTACAGGTCATGACCCACCCGCCATGTCGCCAGGCAAAGATACCAATGGCCGAACCACTAGCCGCCCCAGCAAAATATAAAGTCATATAAATGGCATTTAAGCGGGATTTAGCATCGGGGCGTAAATTAAAAATAATATTCTGATTGCTCGTATGAATCAGTGCTAGTCCCCAGTTAATAAGGCCGAACCCAATCACATAAAAAATAAGGGAGATTTTGGCAAAGAAAAAAGATGTCCAACTGATGACCAGTAATAAACAACCCGCCCAAGTCAGTGTAAGAGTGTAACCGCGATCGGCCAGTTTTCCTGCATAAGACGTTGATAATGCACCAAATACCCCAATCAGGCTGATAATGCCGATCATAAAGTCTTTTAAATTAAATGGCGGGGAAGATAATAAAAGAGCCATTGTAGAAAATAAGGTACTCATCGAAGCGAAAGCACAAGCACCAACCAAAGCACGTAGAATCAAACGTTTTTCTTCAATCAGCAAATAGCGCATAGAGTTGAAAATTTGCGCATAATTTAATTGAAAACGCATGACATAAGGTAATCTGCCTTTAAGTAAATAAGCGATGAAGAACATCAGTACTGCGCTGAGCAAATAAATTACTTTCCAGTGAAATAAATTTGATAACAACCCAGCTAAACTGGTTGAAAGCAAAATACCGACCAGTAAACCACTCATTAAGAAGCCAACGACTTCACCTATTTTTTCGGGTTTCACGGCCATCGTCGCCAAAGGAATAAGCACTTGTGCAGCCACTGAAAAAAGTCCTGCCATGATAGTTCCGACCCATAACATCTGGAGGTTAACTGCAAAACCACAGAGCAATAAACCGATACCAGCCAAAAACATTAAGAGTGGAATGAACTTGGTTTTATTAACGACATCGCCTAAAGGAACAATAAATAACAAGCCAAGTGCATAAGAAACTTGGGCAAAGGTCACGGTAAGTGCCGCTTGAGCTTCTGGTATTGCAAAATCAGCCTGTATGGAATGAATTAATGGCTGACAATAATAATTCGCGCCGGCACACAGGCCACAGGCAATTGCCATCAACCATAGCAGGGCTTTATTTTGGCTGATGTCAGAGTTGTGTTGCATGTTTTGCTCTCTTATTAATTTAGATAGGCTGTTGCTTCAACTTCAAAAAGCATATTGGGTATTGCAAGCCGTGAAACCGGGATGAGTGTGCAAGCTGGAAATTTTTGGTCAGGCCAAAGTTGTCGCATGGTCTGAACCAAAATATGGTGTTTATCTTCATCATGATGAACGATAAGGACACGTAACATGGCAATATTTTGAAGCGTGGCATCTACACTGTCTAATGCTATTTTTAAATTATAAAATGCCTGCAAGACTTGTCTTGAAAAATCTTTTGATAAATTGCCTTGACGGTTTTCACCACCCTGACCTGCAATATGTATGATACGTCGAAAATGTTGCACTTCAACCACATGACTATATCCAAATGGCTGGGGATTATACAAATTTTCAGGATTTATAATGTTTAGATGCGATGTTTGCTGTGACATTCAGGATATTCTCAATACAAAATAAACATTATGCTAGTATCAAAGCTCAAGTTAACTTGAGGTCAAGAGTACAATGCAAAAAAATCATATTAAGCAGCTAATTAGTATTGGGGAGCTGGCAACACGTAGTGGTGTTAGTGTTGCAACTTTACGTTTTTATGAAGAAAAGCAATTGATTTGGAGTATCCGAACCAATGGTAATCAGCGACGTTATTTGAGAGCAATGCTAAGACGTGTCGCGATTATTAAAATTGCACAAGTTGTTGGAATGCGTTTAGAAGAAATTAAACAAGCTTTTGCTGTACTACCTCAGGATCAAATTGCTTCTAAACAAGATTGGCAAAATATGTCTAAGCTCTGGAAAGCACAGCTTGATGACAAAATATTGACATTGTTGCAATTAAGGCAACAATTGGATTGGTGTATTGGTTGTGGTTGCCTTTCGATGCAACAATGTCCGCTGCGTAATCCCGATGATTATCTTGCCGAACAATCTTCTGGCGCCCATTTTCAGCACATTTTGCTCGCATTAGATCAGTTTGATCAAACAGAAATTTAATGTTTAAGTCTATTTTTGCTTAAGCTAATCATGAGTACCCCAATAATATTCAGGATACAACCTAACCATTGCCATGTGTTTAAGTGTTCACCTAAAAATGCAACTGCCAATAAAATCGTCAGGATAGGTCCAATTGAAGCAATCATGGCAGATTGAGAGGCGCCCAAACGTTGAATACTCTGCATTAATAATACAGTGGGTAAAACAGTGACAAAGAATCCAAGCCCCAATCCATACCACCATACATTGAGTGGTAATTGTTGTAAGAGTTGGAATGGTTGCGCCGTTTCTATAAAAAAATGCAGTAACGTTCCAGCACAGGCAACGCTAAGGGCAAGACCAGTGAAATTCCACGAACCAAATTTTTGAATTAATGGAGGTGTCATTAATAAATATGCAGCAAATGCTACAGCACTGGCAAAAACCAGACTGACGCCAAGCCAAAAACCGCCCTGAATTGGTGCAATATTGTACTCTTGTAACATCACCAAAACCGTCCCTCCATAACTCAAAAAAATGGCAAACCAACTTTTTGCATTTATTTTTTGACGATAAATCAAACTTGAAGCGAGAACGGTGAGAGTGGGATATAAAAATAAAATAATCCGCTCTAAGGACGCGCTGATATACATCAACCCTTTAAAATCTAGCCAACTGGCAAAGTAGTAGCCTAATAGCCCAGCTAAAACTAAAACCAGCCAATTTTTCTTGCTGATACCCTGATTATGATGCCGATTCAACCAGCAAATGATAAGGAAAAATGGTAACGCGCTTCCCATACGTAATGCCATTAGGACAGTTGCATCGACCAATGGTGAGAGTGCATACGTTTGTTTAATAAAGATTGCTTTGGTACTAAACAGAAATGCGGCACAGAGTGCAAATAAAGAACCGACCTGTGTTGCAGATAGAAAACGTTTCATTAAAAAGCCATGTTGGAGGGCATCGTTTGCCTCAAATTTAAGGCAAAACCGATGAATTATATATTGGTAAAAATTAAACGTGAATCATTAGTTCAAAATATAGGTATTTATTAAATAAATAATGGGTAGCATTTTCTAAAAGTTTGCTTAAAATCCAAAAATTCAACAAGAACACACTCTGGGGGAAACGTCGTTTACAACGATGTTTACACTTAAGGAACTTAGCTTGAGGAACGCTCATGCAGATCGGAATCCCAACTGAAACGGTCGCGGGTGAAAATCGTGTCGCCGCGACACCTGAGACAGTAAAAAAGTTGATTAGCGCTGGCCACAGCGTAGTCATTGAACGTGGAGCAGGGGTAAAAGCTGCCTATATCGACAGTGCCTATGAACAGGTTGGTGCGACCATCAAGGATGATGCCTATCAGGGCAGCCAATTGCTTTTGAAAGTTCGCGCACCACAAGGTGAGGAAATTCAAAAACTATCAGCCAATACAACTGTTGTGGCAATGTTTGACCCATATCGTAATCCAGATCTGGATAAGTTTGCGAGTCAAAACGTGTCTGCATTTGCGTTAGAGCTATTACCACGAACCTTGTCACGCGCACAAAATATGGATGTTTTATCCTCTCAGGCTAACTTGGCGGGGTATAAGTCTGTATTGTTAGCAGCGGCTGAATATCAACGTATGTTCCCTATGCTAATGACCGCGGCAGGTACAGTAAAGCCAGCACGTGTTGTGATTATGGGCGTAGGTGTTGCTGGGCTTCAAGCGATTGCAACTGCGAAACGTCTGGGTGCTGTAGTGGAAGCTACGGATTTGCGTCCGACTGCAAAAGATCAGGTTGAGTCTTTGGGCGGTAAATGGTTAGACGTCCCAATGTCAACAGAAGAACAAGCTCGTGCTGATGAAGCCGCTAAAAATGGTTATGGCTGGATGCCGGGCGAACAATACATCAAGGATCAAGCTGCCATTGTTGATAAAGCTGTATCCAATGCGGATATCGTGATTACCACTGCTTTATTGCCTGGTCGTGATGCACCACGTCTAATTAAAGCTGAAACAGTTGCCAAAATGAAACCAGGTTCAGTCATTCTGGATATGGCAGTTGAAACTGGCGGAAATGTTGAAGGCTCTAAAGTAGGTGAAACGGTATTCACTGAAAATGGCGTGAAAATTTTGGGGGTTCCAAATATCCCATCGACACTTTCGACAGAAGCTTCTGCCCTTTATGCGCGTAATGTCTTTAATTTTGTTGAGACATTATTTGATGCCGATAAGAATTTCTCAGTTAATCCAGAAGAAGAAATTCAAAAAGCCCTGTTGGTCACTCATGGCGGTCAAGTACTGCTCAAACGTGGTTAAGGAGATCTCTCATGGTTGAAACGATTACAATTTTCGTCCTTGCCATCTTCGTAGGTTATTACGTGGTTTGGGGCGTTACGCCTGCATTGCATACGCCATTAATGGCAGTAACCAATGCATTATCTTCGATCATTATTGTAGGTGCGATGATTCAGACCGTAGGTCTGCCAATGATCGGGGTCGAAGGTAATGTGGATTTTCAAACAATTAATGTCGTGAGTGTACTTGGCACGATTGCAGTGTTCTTGGCCAGTATTAATATTTTTGGTGGTTTCGCAGTGACTGCGCGCATGCTGGAAATGTTTAAGCCAAAGCAAAAGAAATAAGGGGACTGAAACATGGAATTTATTCGAGCGAATGCAGAGTGGTTCTACCTCGTTGGTGCTGTCCTGTTTATTATGACGCTTCGTGGCTTATCTGGCCCTAAAACTGCTATTTCGGGTAACCGTTATGGCATGATTGGTATGGCGATTGCAGTTTTAACTACCTTCTTTGTTGCAGATCATCCTGTGGTTTGGATGATCGTGGGTGCAATGGTGCTGGGAGCGATTGTCGGAATTGTACGTGCACGTACCGTACCTATGACTCAAATGCCTGAAACAGTTGCTTTGATGCACTCTTTGGTCGGTTTGGCTGCGGTATTGATTGCGATTGCTGCGATTTTGCACAATAACCAATTGAATGTGCTATTTGAACAAAACGAAACGGCTTTGACTGCTGCGGGTGTTCAACATGCACATATGAGTCCAGTGCATTTATTTGAATTGTTTGTAGGTTGCTTTGTAGGTGCGATTACCTTTACGGCATCTGTTTTTGCTTACGGTAAATTAGCCGCAAAAAAATGGGCAAAAACTATATCTGGCGCATGGGTTAAACCGGTTCAGGCAATCATCTTCCTTGCGATGTTGGCTTGTGGTTTCTACTTCTTCTCGACTGGCAACATGACTGCATTCTGGGCGATGACTATTCTTGCGCTTGCTTTCGGCTGGGTGTGGATTGCACCCGTTGGCGGTGGCGATATGCCAGTTGTGGTTTCATTGCTTAACTCATTCTCAGGATGGGCTGCTGCTGGCATTGGTTTTACCCTTGAAAATAACATGTTGATTGTTGCAGGTTCATTGGTAGGTTCATCCGGTGCAATTCTGTCTTACATTATGTGTAAAGCCATGAACCGTAACATCATCAATGTTTTATTTGGTGGGGCGATGGGTGGCACTGCTGTTGCGAGTGCGGCTAAAGGTGAGCAAGTTCAGCGGAACTACCGTTCAGGTTCGGCGGATGACGCAGGCTTCCTGATGTCAAATGCAGACAGTGTGGTGATTGTACCTGGTTATGGTATGGCTCAAGGCCGTGCGCAAAATGCCGTGAAAGAATTGTGTGAAATCCTAAAAGAACAAGGCGTAAAAGTCCGTTTTGCGATTCACCCCGTTGCTGGTCGTATGCCGGGTCACATGAACGTACTCTTGGCAGAAGCTGACGTTGCTTATGAAGATATTCTGGAAATGGATGAAATTAACTCTGATTTCCCAGCGACTGACGTGGTTTTAGTTATCGGTGCGAATGACGTAGTGAACCCTGCGGCAAAAGATGATCCAAGTTCTCCAATTTACGGTATGCCAATCTTGGAAGCCCATAAAGCACGCACGATTATGGTGATCAAGCGTTCTATGGCAACCGGTTATGCAGGTTTGGATAATGACTTGTTCTATAATGAAAAAACCATGATGGTATTTGGTGATGCCAAGAAAGTTGTGGAAGATATGACCAAAGCCATTAATGGTAGTGGTCACTGATCTATCTTGATTTAAAAGAACCGCCTTCGGGTGGTTTTTTTATAGGTATAAAAAAACACCCCGAAAGGTGCTTTTCTTATCTTACTTTTTAGACTGCCGCAGCGTCCGTTACTGGAATTTTTCCAATTTTGGCTTGCCAGATTTTTGGAGCAATCGCATGAATCGAAGTACCATTCACATCGACAGCGACTGAAACAGGCATATCTTCGACTACAAATTTATAAATCGCTTCCATTCCCAAATCTGCAAATGCAACGACCTCAGCTTCACGAACCGCTTTAGAAACAAGATAAGCTGCACCACCTACTGCCATGAGATACGTTGCTTTGTTATCTCTAATCGCTTCAATAGCAGTTGGGCCACGATCCGCTTTACCAATCATGCCAAATAAGCCTGTATGTTCAAGCACCTTACGTGTAAATTTGTCCATACGTGTTGCTGTTGTTGGGCCTGCAGGACCAACCACTTCATCCCCCACTGGATCAACTGGTCCAACGTAATAGATAAATTTACCTTTAAGATCAACAGGTAATTCTTCACCATTGTCGATCATATCCACCATACGTTTGTGCGCCGCATCACGACCTGTATACATGGTGCCACTGAGCAATAGAGTATCGCCAGGTTGCCATGAATTCATTTCTTCTTGAGTAATCGTATCTAAATTTACGCGTTTAGATTTAGATGCATCCCAAGTCACAGCAGGATAATCTTCAAGTTTTGGGGCTTGAATATGAGCAACACCAGAACCATCAAGCTGGAAATGTGCATGACGAGTTGCGGCGCAGTTTGGAATCATGCCCACAGGTTTGCCTGCTGCATGACAAGGATAATCCTTGATTTTAATATCCAATACTGTGGTTAAACCACCTAGACCTTGCGCGCCAATTCCGAGCGCGTTGACTTTTTCAAAGATCTCGATACGAAGTTCTTCCATCTTGCTTTGAGGGCCACGACGGAGTAATTCGTCCATGTTGATTTCTTCCATCAATGCCTCTTTTGCAAGCATCATGGCTTTCTCGGCAGTACCACCGATACCAATACCAAGCATGCCTGGTGGACACCAGCCTGCACCCATTGTTGGAACTGTTTTGAGTACCCAGTCAACAATCGAGTCAGATGGGTTTAACATAGCTAGTTTTGATTTATTTTCAGAGCCGCCACCTTTGGCTGCCACTGTAATATCAACTTTATTACCTGGAACAAGTTTATAGTGAATGACAGCAGGCGTGTTGTCTTTGGTGTTTTTACGACCAAACGCAGGATCGGCTAAAACAGAAGCGCGTAGTACGTTTGAGTTTTCTAAATAACCCTGACGAACACCTTCGTTAATGGCATCATCTAAGCTCATGCTTAAATCAAATTTAACGTCTAATCCCACTTCAAGGAAAACGTTGACGATCCCTGTATCCTGACAGATCGGGCGATGACCTTCTGCACACATACGTGAGTTAATCAAAATTTGTGCAATTGCATCTTTAGCAGCTTGGTTTTCTTCACGATCATAAGCGCGACTCATCGCTTGAATAAAGTCTTGCGGGTGATAGTAAGAAATGAATTGAAGGGCATCCTTGACCGAAGTGATCAAGTCATCTTGTTTGATAATAGTGGTCATATCAAAAATCTCTTGAGCGGGCAGTTAGCTAGCGGCAGAGATTATATGACAAAATGGACTTGCTGTGGGCGGTTTTGCTGAGATTTTGGTCGAAGGTCTAAGCTATTTAAAATAGATCTATCAAGCCTTTAATAACATTGGGAATATAAGGAAAATAAATGAATCAGTCACATTTGGCTCAAAATATTATCCAGATTTATCAAAAATATGGGCGTGACTGGACTCAGCTTCGGGGCGAATACCTCTATGAAAAAGTCTGGCTGGATCGTTTTTTGGAGTTATTGCCCGTGTCTGCAGCAGTTTTGGATTTAGGCTGCGGTTCTGGTAAACCCATTGCTGCATATCTTATAGAAAATAGTTGCCAAGTGACTGGAGTGGACCGTTCAGAGGTCATGCTGGAAATGGCGCAGCAAAGCTTTCCTGAACAGACATGGATCAATGCCGATATTCGTTATTTTGATTCCGAGCAAAAGTTTGATGGTATTTTGGCGTGGGATAGTTTTTTTCATCTAACTCCAGAAGATCAACATCACATGTTTAGAAAATTTTCAGCACATGCCAAGTCTGGGACAGCATTAATGTTCACTAGCGGGCCGAGTCACGGTGAAGCGATTGGAGAGATGTTTGGTGAACCCTTGTACCATGCCAGTTTAGATGTTGCAGAATATCAAGCATTGTTGAAACAATATGGATTTGAGGTGGTGAAAATGATCGTCGAAGACTTTGAATGTACAGGCCATACAATATGGCTCTCACAGAAAATGCGACCTTAATTGAAGCTATACAAAACTATGGCGTGATCTCAACAAAGCGGTTTTAAAAAACGAGTAAATTGACACAAAGATTAGTCAAGAAGAAAGAATGTGACTCAAGATATTAAGCGGAAAACTATTGGGACGTATAAAAAATTAAAGATTGAAATTGTCACTTGGGATGGGGTAACAGCAGAAGTAGATTTATCTTGTGGTTGCCTATTTCATCATGAAATAAATGGTATGACCATGCAAGGCGGTCTAGCTGATTTGGATCACGCCCTTGATGGAAAGATCCATACCATTCGTGATAAAAATCTATTTGATGCAACTCGTTTTGATCATCTTTTATTAAATCAATCGCAGACTTCTATTTATGCACCTCAAGTATTGCTCATAGGCATGGGTGATCCCGAAGAATGGACACTTGAACATACTGCCAAAGCCGTACAAATTGCCTATAAAGTAGGAAATTCACTCGGCGTAAGTCGTGTGGCCTTTGCACCGAGTTTACTGGATACAGGATTGAAACCTGAAGGGGACTTGGGCGGACATTTATTGCAAGCGGTGATTCAAGCCCACCATGCATATATACAAATGGAACAACTGGGATTGGTAAAAAAAGCGACTATACAAAACTGGATTTTTGACGCTGGAGATCATCAATTTGATGAAAAAGCTGAACATTATATTCAAGCATTTCAACAGCTCATTTTGAATCATGAAAAATAAAAAGGTGATTTATGACTATAACTCAAACATTAAAGTTACGAGAGTTAGCGATTGTTGACGAAAATGATCAAACCCGAATTCAATTGACGGTAAAAAGTAATGTTCCGTCTATCGAGTTTTTAAATGAACGTGGTGAAGTATCAATACAAATAATACTTGGTGAAGAGGGTTATCCCTCTATTCAACTACTTCCTATTTCAGACCAATTACTTAATGTAAAACTTGAGATGGATTCTAAAGGCGCTCATTTGAAATTTGATCATGAGCAAGGTTCTTCATGCTATGTATTTTTAAATAATGTTGGAACGTCTGGAATGGTGATGCTGGATGCAAAAAAACAACGTCGATTTACCGCTTCTGTTACTGCCCAAGGTGATTTACATCTTGAGCCTTAAGTCTCTATGCTTAAATCTCTATGCTTAAATCAACCCTCTAAGCGTTAACTTAAAGGGTTGATTTTAATTTTAGCAGTATTAATGACTTTGTTGTTCTGCCTGAATTGCAGTAAGTGCAATCGTAAACACAATATCATCGACCAATGCACCGCGTGACAAATCATTCACTGGTTTGTTCAGGCCTTGTAACATAGGACCAACACTGACCACATTTGCTGAACGTTGAACTGCTTTATAAGTGGTATTGCCTGTATTTAAATCCGGGAAAATAAATACATTGGCCCGACCCGCGACTGGTGAGTCTGGTGCCTTTTGGCGGCCAACACTTTCGACTGATGCCGCATCATATTGCAATGGTCCATCAATCAATAAATCTGGACGACGCTGTTTGGCGATTTGAGTTGCTTCGGCTACTTTTTCAACATCTGCGCCTGTGCCTGAGGTGCCAGTTGAGTAACTGATCATTGCAATACGCGGTTCGATACCAAAAGCTTTGGCAGAATCAGCTGATTGAATCGCAATTTCAGCCAGTTGCTGTGCATCTGGATCTGGGTTAATCGCACAATCTCCATACACATAAACTTCATCAGGTAACAACATAAAGAAAATAGAGGAAACCAGTGAATATTCAGGCGCGGTTTTAATTAACTGAAATGCTGGGCGTACGGTATTGGCAGTCGTGTGAATTGCACCTGAAACTAAACCATCGACTTGATTCAATGCCAACATCATGGTGCCTAAAACAACCGTGTCCTGAAGTTGTTCTTTGGCTTGTAACTCATTGAGTTTACCTTTACGCAATTCCACCATAGGGGCGACATATTGATCGCGGATGGTATCTGGATCAATAATTTCTAGGTCATCAGGAAGTTCAATTCCACGTGCTTTAGCGACATCCATTACAGCATCTGGTTTGGCTAAGAGAATACAATGTGCAAGTCCACGTGACTGGCAAATAGCCGCCGCTTGTACAGTGCGTGGTTCATCGCCTTCAGGTAAGACAATGCGCTTTTTAGCAGCAACTGATTTTTGTACCAATTCATGACGAAAGGCAGAAGGCGATAAGCGAGGACGGACATTTCCGTTGATCTGCGCTTTGAGCCATTCGGTGTCAATGTGACTAGAGACGAAACGCGTGACCTGTTCTGCGCGTTCGGTATCATCTACAGGAATTTCATTACCAAAATCAGCTAGGCGTTGTGCTGTTTCCAGTGTATTGAGTTGGGTGTGTAAAATAGGCAAGCCACGTTTGATGGCATGCTGGCAAAAATCCAGAATTTGCGTTTGTGGAGCTGAGCGTTCAGTAAGCACCAAACCCGCCAGTGGAATACCATTACTGGTTGCCAAACTACTGGCAAGTAAAACATCAGTTCTCTCTGAGGCACTGATAATTAATTCGCCCGCCACAAATTTATTAAGCTCGTATTCGATACTAGATGCAATTAAACTGGAATGTAAAATACGTCGCTGTTTGGCCTCACCTAAATGAACCCATTCACCATCTATGACAGAAGCAATATCTAGTGTACGTGGCACACTTAAGGTATTACTAAAAGGAACCATACCAATAATTGGTAATTCTTTAGTACCTAAATGACGATTAAATTTTTGTAGTTCAAGACTAAATTTTTCAATTTCAGCACTTAAGCGCAATGTGGGGTCAATGGTGAGAGGAATTTGTGCTGTTTCTTCAGGCAAGCCACGAGTACGCATGAATAGTACGCCAGCGGTCCGATTTGAACTTACGCCACCAAACTGACGCAAATGTGCTTCAACCTTTTCAGCGGTTTTACGTGGATTTTGAATGTCTGCGGTGCTGACCAAAATCACTTTGGCATCAAGTGCCTGTGCAAGAGCTGCATTAAGTTCACTGGCAAAATGATCTTGTCCGTTGGGTAATAATCCTTCAACAATAATCACATCCTGCTGTGCTGCAATGGTACGATGCAAGCTGACTGCTTCTTCAAGTAAGTCATCCATTTCACCTGCGGAGATATATTGCAGTAACTTTTCATGCGAAATGGATTGAACTGTATTGCGTTGAAATAGATGATGAAACAGCGAAGTGGTACGGTCAACCTGATTTGGATTTTCCTGAGAAAATGGTTTTAAGAATCCCGCTTTAATTCCATTGCAATCTAGCGCATACACCATGCCAAGACAGGCTGAGGTTAAACCGACGCCCTCAGCTGTTGGAATCATTAAAATTGTATTCATAATGACCTTAAATAAAAAATTATATTTTTAACAATTATTCAGTTTTTTCGAGAATTAACTCAATCTCAATAAATCCTAGATTAGCCAATAACGGCATCAAGCTTTTTTGCCTGCTGCACCACTTGTTCAGTTTCTTTGGCAATACGACCTTCTTCATCTGTAGGAATTACCCAGATTTGTGGACCTTGGCCCGCATCAATACGACCTTCAGTACCGCGTTGAAGTGTATTGTTTTGATCTTTATCAAGGCTGAAACCAAAGTGAGGCAAGTACGCCATGGTTTTTTCACGGATGTAAGCCGAATTTTCACCAATGCCCCCTGTAAAAATCAGGCCATGAATTTGAGGTAAACCACAGCTTAATCCAGCCAGAGACTTCGCTAAACGGTAGCTAAATACTTCGATTGCAAGTGCTGCGTCTTCATTACCATTTTCAGATGCTTCAATCAGTGTGCGCATATCATTGGAAAGATTGTCAGACAGACCTAGTAAGCCACTTTCTTTATTCAGCATTTTATCAATCTTGTCGATATCCCAACCTAAGTTATTGGCGATAAAACTGTGGATACTAGGGTCTACATCACCGCTACGGGTTCCCATGACGATACCTTCAAGTGGGGTTAATCCCATTGATGTGTCGATACTTTCACCATTCCATACAGCACAGGTCGAGCTACCATTACCTAAATGTGCTGTTAACCAACCCCCTTGTTGAAACTGACCCGCCAGTTCACTTGCACGGTCTGAGACATAAGCATGGCTGGTACCATGAAAACCATAACGGCGTACATTGTGCTCGGTATAAAAGAACTTTGGTAACGCATAGCGATAAGCATGTTCTGGCATTGTTTGGTGAAATGCAGTATCGAATACAGCCACTTGTGGTAATTCAGGGAACAAGCGCATGGTGGCATCAATCCCAATTAAATGTGCAGGATTATGCAAAGGTGCCAGTGGTGTTGCTGCGACAATACGTTCAATAATTTCTGGAGTAAGTAATTCAGCTTTAGTTAATGTGCCGCCATGTACTACGCGATGTCCAATGGCCTGCGGCTTATAGTTGGCTAAACGTGCCAGAAGTGTTTCCAATGCTTTTTCATGGTCTGCATAGGGAATAAACAGTTCAAGTGGTTCACCACCCACCGTAATACCTTTAATGCGAGCTTCTGCTGTACCCAGATTTTCAGCCAAACCGTAAATACGATTTTCACGGCGATCTGAAACCAAGGCATATTTGATAGAGGAAGAACCACAGTTAATAACTAAAACGGATGTAGACACGGTGTTGTACCCAAAGTATTGTAAATTGTATTCCCTAATACATTGATTTTCAGAGTCGATTTTATCAGTCTGATCATCAATGTGACATGTTGTAACATGCGTCGTTTTTCTGTCCAAGCTAGACTTTAGCCGATTAGACTTAAGCACTATCGAACAATACTTAATTTATCGTTAGCATTCATGAGTTAAAACCAACGAATTTCCAACCTAATTTTATTTTTTCCAAATTCAATATAGCGTGAAGCATTTTGCTTTTATAGCGTGGGTATGTTGCAATTTATTTAATTTGATATTTCATTTCTGACCAGCGTACGATTACATAGGCAATCAAAGAGACCATGAAAAAAACCAGCATCATCCATGCCAGACCTTGTAGGGTTTCAATGATGGTACGATAAATTTCCAGAAACCAGCGTTCATGGGTTAATGGCAGTACAATATTCTTTTCATCTTTGCCAGTATATGTCAGTGGCGTAATATATTTTTCCATATCATAAATTCGGATACCCGAAGATACGCCCACTACCATTCCAGCAAATTTGGTATAACGTGCCCAAGCGGTATAAATGGGATCATGAATAATTCGGGCCAATATACTGTTAATAGAGTTGGAAAAAATTTTCATCACCAATAAAGACACGATGATTGCCAGAACAAATGTGGAAATAATGAGATAAAAAAACATAAATTTACCTGTTTGTTGTTTTTGCTATTAGAGTTTTATTATACATATTCAAATAAAAGGGTTTTGCCGCTTTTGCTACAAAACCCTCAGCATATCTTAGTATTTAGTGATTTATTGGCGGATTTGCCCGTCACCAAATACGATCCATTTTTGAGAAGTTAAGCCTTCTAAGCCCACAGGGCCACGTGCATGGATTTTATCGGTGGAGATACCAATTTCTGCACCCAGACCATATTCAAAACCATCGGCAAAACGGGTAGATGCATTGATCATGACTGAGCTGGAGTCCACTTCTGCCAGAAATTTACGAACTAGAGAATAATTTTCAGTAATAATCGCATCTGTATGGTGTGACCCATATTTATTGATGTGTTCAATCGCTTCATCAATCCCTGAAACCACTTTAATGGCAAGAATGGGGGCTAAATATTCCGTATACCAATCTTCTTCTGTCGCTACTTTCACATTTTCACCGAGTATACGGCGTGTCTGTGCGCAGCCACGCAGTTCCACATGTTTTTCTGCATAGAGTTCTGCAATGCGTGGTAAAAATTCCTCGGCAATGTTTTCATCGACCAATAGCGTTTCCATCGCGTTACAAACACCATAACGGTGAGTTTTAGCATTTAGAGCAATTGGCAGTGCTTTATGTAAATCTGCTTCTGCTTCAACAAAAACGTGACAATTTCCGTCAAGATGTTTGATTACAGGAATACGTGCTTCATGGGTAATCCGTTCAATCAAGCCTTTGCCACCCCGTGGAATAATCACATCCACATATTCAGTCATGGTAATTAATTGACCAACTGCGGCACGATCAGATGTTGCAATCACTTGAACCGCATGTTCAGATAAGCCTGCTTTTTTTAGCCCATGTTGAATTGCTTCTGCAATTGCCTTATTTGATTCAAGCGCTTCTGAGCCACCACGTAAAATAATAGCATTACCAGATTTCAGTGCCAGAGATGCTGCTTCAAGTGTCACATTGGGACGTGATTCATAAATCATTCCGACCACACCCAAAGGAACTCGCATTTTACCAAGTTGAATACCAGTTGGGCGGTAAGACATATCGGTAATTTCACCAATAGGATCCTTGAGGGCAATTACATCTTTTAAGCCTTGTAACATACCTTTAAAGCGCGCGGGGGTAAGTTCTAAACGATCAAGTAGGGCACTATCCAAGTTGTTTTCATGCGCTTTTTGCATGTCGATCACATTGGCCGCTAAAATTTGCGGTTGACGATCTTCAAGTGCTGTAAAAATGGCGGAAAGCGCATTGTTTTTGACTAGGGTTGATGCACTGGCAAGCAGACGTGAAGCCTGACGCGCATGTTGACCCACTGTTTGCATATATTGTTCAATTGAATCGTGCATAGCAGTCTTTGATCGTTTAAAAATCTATGAGAGTATTGTGCATAGTAACAGGCTATGGTTAGATTGGTATAGTCATCATCAGGCTGGAACTTTGAGCAAATTAATTATTTTATAAAAAAATGTGACATGTTTACTGTGCTCATTCATATTTTGAAACTTGAAAAAATCACGAAACTAGATGAGCGGTTATGAAACGGGTTGCTTAAAAAAGTCACATCTGTATAGAATGAAACAATAAGGCTATTGACGTTATACAAAAATATTGAGTAAGGATACATAGCCGTTGTGTCGCATGGAACGGAGCTTGCATAGATAAAAAACAACGCAGGCAGGAGGCAGGAAATGAATTCCATTATCCAGATGGACGCGGATCTTCACCAAGCAGGTTCACCTTTTGGTTTCTTTGATCTTTATCATAAAGATATTTTTAAACAATCTGCTCGCGAAACGTGGATTGATGGATGGAAAGTTGAGTACATGGCCATGGCTGATGTACGCACAATTCATCAAACGCCCATTGTGATTGTGGGTGGTGCTTTTCAAAATTTTAATTCTTATAAATACTGTGTAGAGCAACTTTTTGCTTGTGGGCCCGTCATTTTAATTGATTTACCTTCGATGGGAGCTAATCAACAGATCACTAATCGTGATACGGCTGTTTCTGCTGGAACACTTGAGCTGTCAGACTTATCTAGAATGTTGGGTGAGTGGCTGGATATTGTGGGGATTTCCAAAGTCTCTATGATGGGAATGTCACTTGGCTCAGTTGTCGCCTCTTCATTTGCTCATCAGCGACCTGAACTGGTTGATCGTATGGTGCTGATGGGGGTCATGCAAAAGACACGTAAAAGCTGGCGTATGATTCTGGAAGAGTCACTTAAGTTGATGCAAGAAGATCGGATGGAGGAATTTGGTCAAGCGGTGATTTTATATTTGGTGAATCATGCCAAAATGGATAAAACCCGTATGTCACCGACAGCCAGACGTTTGTTTTTCCGCCAAATGGCTGAATTTACCAAAACTGAACGTTTGCGTTATGAGATCAATTGTAATCGTCTATTGCGTTTAAAAGATGTACCAATTCCACAATGCAAAACTTTAGTGGCTGCAGGTCAGTACGATAGTTTTACTTTGCCTTTTGAAAATGCCAATTTTGCTTTGCAATGTCCTGATATGCAGTTCGCGTTGATTGCCAATGCCGACCACGTACCTCAGCTTCAACGCCGTAAAGAAACCATGCACTTGTTTGCAACGTATTTAAATGGCGAGTCCATTCACACTTTGGATGGGATTATTCCAATGACTCGTGAACAAATAAAAAATATGGATCGTCGTGGAGAAGAGCGTATAGAGGTTATGCAGCCACATACTCAACTGACGCATCGTTACTTGTCAGAACAGTTTAATGTGACAATTAGCGACTTAAGCTTCTTTGGGGTATTACTACAACTTGATCAGCCAAGTGAAGCCCAACGTGTTGAAGGTTATCCACGAGACTTGGCTTTACATTTAGAAGATGAAGAGGGTGTATTTAGTATCGAATGTCTGATTTTTCAGGTTGATACATCAGGAGTGAGAGCGATCTTTAAGCATGGCAGTTTTGCTGTCGCTGATCGTTTGCTGCGCTATGTTGCGCGGCAAAAAGAACATCAACTTCAGTACGCTGAGGTGGTGTAACGCGAATAGGGGTATCTAAGAAGCCATATCTTGCCGCGTTATTTTGGGGATAAAAAACAGCGTTTTTGACGCTGTTTTTTATTGGAAAGATGGAGGGTAAAACAGCATTTTTAATGCTGATTTTTATTGCTGGCATGAATTGTCCAGACTAAATCGCCTAAATGCTCATCAGCATGAGGTTGGTGGGTGCTTTCAGAGTCAAAATAACTTTTTGGCTGTGTCACTTCTACATCATTGAAGCCATTATCTGCAAAGAATTTCTCTACATCCGCTGGTGTGGTAAAGTGAAAGCTAAAAGCGCTACGTGACATCCATTTTAGAAGTTTACTGCTACTCCAGATAATATTTGCCAGTTTATTTTTGACAGGTTCAGGGTATAAGTCCGTGAGATAATGAAGTTCCTGAAACTGATTCCCATATTGAGCAATTGATTGTACTAATTGAGCTAGTAAAGGTTTCTCAAAATAATTAATCAGTCCTTCACTAATCACTACCAAAGGAAAGGAGGGATTAAATAAATCAAAGGCCTGTTTAAATTCTTCGGTAAATAAATCAACGGATAGCATTTCGGGTGCATTGGTCTCGATCTGTTGCAATGCAGCCTGCTTGGTTTGAGCCATATCCGGTAAGTCTAGCTCACGATAGATAATCTTAGGGTAATGTTGTCTAAACCACCAGCCTCGTGGTGAAAGACCACTGGCAATTTCTAATACCTGTAACTGAGGGTGTTGTTCAATTAGCGTTTTGAGCTGATCATCCAGTAAAGTATGCCGCTGTTTCAGAGTGCTGCGCATACTGCCACCAACATATTTTTCTGCCCAACTTTCCAGCGGATGGACAAGCGCGGCTAAAGACTTTCCTTTCTTTGTCGCAAATGCTTGATGGGAGATCCCCATTTGATACCAGATATAACCTGTGTAGTGGGCTGTAAAAGAGATATGTCGATGTTTTGAAAGGGGTTGGGTCATATTCCTGAGCCTATTATTTTATTTATCATCCATGTTTGATTTTAAACATCATGAATATAACCGTATAGTCATGATGTAAAAATGACTTTATTATAGCCTTCAATACTTTAAAAGCTATCTTTGAATTTCTCAATCTGCATTTTATGAGACTGCCAGATAGATCCTAACGAAAGTTGACTTCCTATTTCTAACTCAGGAATCTTACCTCGCATACGCTCTAAGCGTTCCTGATTTGGTAAAGCCAGATGTTTAATTGCATCTAGGGCTATACAAGCCGATGAACGGTCATTACATACTAGACCCATATCACAGCCTGCTGAGAGCGCAGCCTGTAAACGTGCATCTGCTCCTCCAGCAACACAGGCCGCTTGCATGCTCAGGTCATCGGAGAACAATACCCCATCAAAATCTAATTGCTTACGCAAGATTTCTTGAATCCAGAATGGAGAAAAACCTGCTGGGTTCGGGTCAACCTGTTCATAAATTACATGCGCAGGCATTAATGCGTCCAGTTGCGGCATCAACTGGATAAAGGTTTGCATATCTTTTTGATAAATATCATCATAACTACGTGAATCAACAGCCGCGGCAACATGAGAATCCGCTTGTACTGAACCGTGGCCAGGGAAGTGCTTGCCTGTAGTTGCCATACCAGCGTGTTGCATCCCTTTCATAAATGCAGCTGCTAATGGCACGATATCCTGTGAATTTTTGGCAAAACCACGATCGCCGATTACATCACTGATATCATTAATGTCTAAAACAGGAGCAAAACTAAAATCAATGCCTACTGCTAAAACTTCGGTTGCCATTAACCAACCGCATTGTTGTGCTAGTTGGATCGCTTGTTCTGGCTGATGTTGATATAACTCACCAAAACGTCCCATGGCTGGTAATAAAGTAAATCCTGTTCTTAAGCGCTGTACACGACCACCTTCTTGATCGACTGCAACCAAAATATCGGGACGGATTTGACGCATGTGATCTGTTAATGCACGCACTTGCTGTGGCGATTCAATATTTCTTGCAAATAAAATCATGCCACCGACTTGCGGAGCGCGTAAGAGTTCAATATCTTCTTGTGTAAGTTCTGTGCCAGCAATGTCTAGCATCAAAGCGCCGATCATAAAGGTTGCTCGTCTAATTTCTGGATAAAACAATAGCTGAATTTTGCAATGATTTGCTACATTCTGCCAGCATAGAATATGATAAAACTACACGACATACACAAATTAAGTTGGGTAACATGTTGAATCTGTGACATTCGGGGTCGATGGCACAGCATGTAATATTGGAAAATCCAAGGAAGTATTAAAAATTTATGAAACTTCAAATGATAGCTTGTGCAGTTGCAGTCGCGACTGGTGGATTGTTCTTCACACATGCGATAAACGAAGCAATTGCGGCAACTGATACTGCACCTGCGGCCATCTCTCAAACCATTCAACCGACTCAGGAACAAGCGCTAGTGTCTCGCCAGTTAGCGACCTTAGTAGACCGTCAGCATTATTTAAATATGCGTTTGGATGCTAATACGTCCAATCGTATTTTAGATATGTATCTGGACAGTCTAGATCCTGATCATTCTTTATTTCTGGCTTCAGAAGTTCAAGATTACAAAACAAAATATGGTTCAACGTTCGGTGCCGCGCTTAAAGCGGGTAATTTGACGGGGCCTTATGCAATTCATGATCAATATCGTAAACGTTTACGTGCTTTCTATGAGTACATGTTGTCTGAATTGAAAAAACCACAAAACTTGCATCAGCCTAATGTCTTTATTGATACAGATCGTGAAAAAGCAGCGTATTTTAAAAATACGGCTGAACAGCAGGATTACTGGCGTAAAATGTTGGTGTCGCAGTTAATTAACCTCACCATTAGTAAAGAAGAAGATCTGGCTAAACAAAAAGCCTTGAAAGACAACCCAGAGTTGGCAAATGGTCAGGATTTAACGAGTCCCGAAGATTTAACGCCTGTTCAAACCCTCACAAAACGTTATACCCGTCAACTTGAGCGCATTAGTCGTGTCAAGAGTGACGATGTGCTGGACAAAACGTTGAATGCCATGATGGCAACTTACGATCCACACAGTAATTACTACCCTCCGATTGATGCAATGGAGTTAAATCGTCAAACCACTTTGCAGTTAGAGGGGATTGGTGTTTCGATTCGTCCTGAACGTGGCAATGAAGACTACATTAAAATCGAAACCATCGTAGAAGGTGGCCCAGCGAGTAAATCGGGTCAGGTTAAATCTGGCGATCGCATTATTGGGGTTGCTCAAGATGGCGATAAAATGGTCGATGTGATTGGCTGGTCAAGTGCTGAAATTGTCGGGTTAATTCGTGGTAAGCGTGGCACGAAGGTTACCATTAAGTTGCTAGGGCCGGGCGCATCCATGAGTCAGGCGCGTACCGTCAGTCTGGTACGTGATGTGATTCAGGAAGAAGATGCCGGCGTGCGTTCACGTACTATTGACATTATGCGTGATGGTAAAAAACATACATTTGGTGTGATTGAAATCCCGTCATTTTATTTAAACTATCGTGCGCGCCGTGCGGGAACGGAGTATCGTTCGGTTTCTGAAGATACCAATAATGCCTTGAAGTCACTTTCTGCTAAAAATGTTGATGGTATTCTTATTGACTTGCGTAACAACCCAGGTGGTTCACTTGAAGAAGTGGCACGTATGTTGGGGCAAGTGATTAAATCAGGGCCAGTGGTACAAATTCGTGACGGTAATGGCAATGTGAGCGTATTTGAAGATAATGATGGCGGCGCTCAGACTTATGCGGGTCCACTCGCAATTTTGGTGAATCTAGCTTCTGCTTCTGCCAGTGAAATCTACTCAGCCGCGATTCAGGATTATGAACGTGGTATTGTGATTGGTAGTACCACGACGGGCAAGGGAACGGCGCAGGTTCAATTAGATACACTGGCTCATGGTCAGGCAACATTGACCCAACGTAAATTCTATCGTATTACTGGTGGAAGTACCCAAAATAAAGGGGTGATTCCAGACATTAAACTGGTCGATATTTATGATGAAGAGTTTGGCGAACGTAAGGCTAAAAATGCGTTGAAATGGGATACTATTCCAACTGCACCATTTAAGCGTGAAGGTTCGATTCAGCCTTATGTTGAAAAGTTGTCTCAGGAATCAAAAGTTCGCGTTGCGGTCGATCCACAATTCAAATATCTTGAAGCACGCCGTGCCATTGCTGATGAAACCAAAGATCAAAAGCGTATCGTCTTAGATATTGATCAACGTAAGGCAGAAATTTTAAGACTGGAAAAACAAACATTAGATGCTGAAAATCAGCGCCGTGCAGCAACAGGCCTAAAACCATTTAGTAATTGGGAAAGTTATCAGGCTTCTTTAGATGCATTGAGCGAATCTCGTGCCAAAATGAAGATTAATGCGCGTCCGCCTTTGCCTGAGGAAGAAACCTTTGTAAATGAAGCGGCAAATGTATTGCTGGATTATGCCAAATTGCAAAATCATCCATAATGCTTAAGCAAGTTGAATAAATAAAAAGAGCATATTTCGATATGCTCTTTTTTTTCTGTCAAAAAACTGTCATCCCATTATCATCAAAATGTCAAAACAGCTGTCTAATATTTGAGCTATGAAAATAAATCAAATGGATAGTTGTATGCAAGGTTCATTCGCTACAACGCTGCTAAAACAAGAAAATTTCCCTGAAAATTTTAAATTCTACTTTAAAAACAGACATACAAAAATTAGACAGGATTGGCATGAACTAGATAAGTTGGTACGTCCTAAACTCAAAATTGCTATTGTCACTGAGACATGGCCACCTGAAATTAATGGAGTGGCACTATCTTTACTGCAATTGTGTAAGGGTTTACAGCAGCAGGGACATAAAATTTTACTGGTACGACCACAGCAACGCCTGAAGTGTGAAGAATTTTCACCTAATAAAGAATGTCTAGTGATATCACAAACCCTACCTAAATATCCTGGCTTACAATTTGGTTGGCCTCAATATGTAAAAGTGAGTAAGGCTTTTGCTACATTCTCGCCAGATGTAGTACATATTGTGACAGAGGGGCCGTTGGGACTAACAGCACTGCATGCAGCCAGAGCCCGAAATATTCCCGTGTCTAGTGGCTTTCATTCTCCTTTTCAGGATTTTAGCCGATTCTTTGATCTCGCATTTTTGCTCAAACCGATTCAGGGCTATTTACGCTGGTTTCACAACAGTACGGATATGACTTGTGTACCCAGTAAGGATACTGAAAAAGCCTTACGTGGTTTTGGCATTACCTGTCCATTAAGCATCGTAGGACGTGGGGTCGATACAGAAAGGTTTTCTCCGCAATATCGCTGTCAGAAATTACGAGCAAGTTGGGATGCCTCCGATGATACAACTGTTATGTTGTATGTTGGACGTTTGTCTCCTGAGAAAGAAATTGAGTTATTAATTCAAAGTTATGCCAGTATACAGCGCATGCTACATCGTAAATTTAAACTGGTGATTGTAGGTGATGGGCCTGATCGTATGCGTTTAGAACAATTAGCAGAAAATTGTGAGGTTATTTTTACAGGAAGTTTAACTGGCAAGAATCTTGCAACTGCTTATGCAAGTGCTGATGTTTTTGTATTTGCCAGTCAGGTCGAAACCTTTGGTAATGTTGTACTGGAAGCTATGGCGAGTGGTTTGCCTGTGGTTGCTTATGATTATGCTTGTGCTAGTCAGTATGTTGAACATGGGATCAGTGGCTGGTTAAGTCCGTTAGGTCAAGTGAATGCATTTATTCAGGCTTTATACCAGCTACCGGCACGACAGCAGCTAAAGCAGATGGGAATACATGCACTTCAGCATGTTCGGCAAAGTGGTTGGCAACAACCTGTATATCAAATGGAACAAGCCTTATACCAGGTCGTTAAAGAGTTCTACCGGGTATAAATCTCCGTTTAAGCGAGAGGAGTGTCACCATGAATTTTAAAAACGCTAAAATTAGAATACTGGATTTGGATTTAAAAGGTTGTTTGTATCTCAACCATTTTTCGCATTCACAGCGAATTGCCCAATTTTTTAAAATCATTAGCCGGCTCGGCGATGGTCTATTTTGGTACGTCATGCTGTTTATGGTTTGGCTATCACAAGGGCTATTTTATGGTTTACAAATCATTTACTTGTTGTTGGGTGGTTCCGTAGGCACCGGAATTTACAAATTTTTAAAACATAAAACGACACGCCCACGCCCTTATCAGGTGCATCAAGTAATTGTGTTGGGCGAACGTCCGTTGGATCATTTTAGCTTTCCTTCAGGCCATACTTTGCATGCAGTTATGGCAAGTATTGCGTTGGGTTATATTCAACCTGTTCTGGTGGTTATTATGCTGCCATTTACCATTTTGGTGGCTTTGTCGCGTATGGTGCTTGGTTTACATTATCCCAGCGATGTGATCGTCGGTGCTGTTATTGGGACAGTGGTAGGTTGCGGGATTATTTTTGCAGCACCTTTAATGAGTATTCATTTATAAATTTGAAGAAGTATCACTTCATTCATAAATCAAACAGTTCACATGTTCGCTTCGTCTGAAATTTGCTAAAGTAGCATTCATTTGATTGAGACAACAGGACATACCATGGGCTTACGCTGGACGGATACCATTGATATTGCAATTGAGCTGAGTGATGCACACCCAGATGTTGATCCACAATGGGTTCGTTTTACTGATTTACATGCATGGATTTGTGCTTTGCCAGATTTCTCTGATGACCCTACCAAATCGACTGAAGGGCTGCTAGAAGCCATTCAAATGGCATGGATTGACGAAGTTCGTTAAAAAATCATCGGAAATTTATAACTTTTACATATTCAAGGCTGATTATTACTGTTTACATCGGTATAATGCGCCCAATTTTTTACGTTTAAAATTTTAAGCGAGGAGCCACTCATGGCAATCGAACGTACTTTATCAATCATCAAACCAGATGCAGTTGGTAAGAACCACATTGGCGAAATCATTGCACGTTTTGAAAAAGCTGGTTTGAAACCAGTTGCAATCAAATACAAGCATTTGTCTCAAGCAGAAGCTGAAGGCTTCTATGCAGAGCACAAAGAACGTGGTTTTTTTGCTGACCTAGTTGCATTCATGACTTCTGGTCCAGTCGTTGTATCTGCGCTTGAAGGTGAAAATGCAGTTCTTGCTCACCGTGAAATTTTGGGTGCAACTAACCCGAAAGAAGCGGCTCCAGGTACAATCCGTGCTGATTTCGCGACTAGCATCGATGAAAATGCTGCACACGGTTCTGACTCTGTAGCATCTGCTGAGCGTGAAATTGCATATTTCTTCGCTGCTGAAGAGATCTTCCCACGCACTCGTTAATCGAGAGCATCCAAACCAGATAAGTGGTATTATACTTATCTGGTTTTTTATTTTTTTTTGAATAAATTTGCTGAAATATTAGGCAATATTTCTTCGCCACTTCTATGGTTTAGGTAATCTCATGACTTCTGTAATAGATCTCCCAGCACCAACAGAACATGCACAGCCTGTTGATGCAGTGCAAAATACTGTCCGTGCCAAAGTCAATCTATTGGGTATGTCTCGCACAGAACTAGAGGGATTTTTTGAACAATTAGGAGAGAAAAAGTTTCGTGCGGGTCAGGTGATGAAGTGGATTCATCAGTATTTTGTGACTGACTTTGCTGAGATGACCAATATCTCTGGTAAATTGCGCACTAAACTTGAACAGGTGTGTGAAATTAAAGCGCCTGAAGTCGTACATCGTCACTATTCCAAAGATGGAACCCGTAAATGGGTGTTCCGTGTCGGTGATGGTGCAGGTTCATTAGTCGAAACTGTGTTGATTCCTGCCGAAGATAAGACAGGTTCACGTAAAACTCTATGTATTTCTTCACAAGTAGGTTGTGCGCTGGATTGTTCATTTTGCTCTACGGGTAAGCAAGGTTTTCAACGTGATTTAACACCTGATGAAATTATTGGACAGCTTTGGATGGCAAACTATTCCTATATGGAAGAAGTGCCTGTGGCAGAACGTGAGCGTTCTGTGACGAATGTCGTCATGATGGGCATGGGTGAACCATTGTTAAATTACAATGCCGTACTCAGCTCAATGCAGTTAATGTTGGATGATTTTGCGTATGGCATGTCCAAACGCCGTGTGACTTTATCCACTTCTGGTGTCGTTCCCAAGATTGATCAACTGGCACAGGATATTGATGTGGCACTCGCCATTTCATTACATGCACCCAATGATGAGTTGCGTAATGAGTTGGTTCCCATTAATAAAAAATATCCACTTGAGCAATTAATCGCAGCCTGTCAGCGTTATTTGGCCAAAGATGGCAATGAAAGCACGCGTAAACATGTCACCATTGAATATGTAATGCTGGATGGCGTAAATGATCATGCTGAACATGCACAGCAGTTGATTAAATTATTAAAAAATTTACCAAGTAAAATAAATTTGATTCCATTTAACCCGTTTCCACATGCACCATATGGTCGTTCTAGTCGAAATCGGATTATTGCCTTTCAAAAAACTTTGTCTGATGCTGGATTTGTGTGTACGATTCGACAGACACGTGGTGATGATATCGATGCGGCATGTGGTCAACTGGTAGGACAGGTTGCAGATCGAACCCGTCGTGCTGAACAATGGAAAAAGAAAGTCGCAGAGCGGCAAGAGATTATTCGTTCACAGGGATAATACATTGGGGGTAGAGTTGTTGAGTAGATTCACTTCACGTTCCACAGTCTGGATTGCAGCATGTTTAATGGCGTTGCTGGTAACGGGATGCCAATCTCAAAAAACAAACAAAGACCCTAAAAAAGCTGTGCAGGTGCGGACACAACTGGCTGCTGAATATATTAAGTCAGGTGATCTGGATGCTGCCAAGCGCTCACTGGATCAGGCATTGGAAGTTAATTCTCGTGACTCCATGGCCAATATGATGATGGGCGTACTCTTACAACAAGAAGGCAGTGCAACCAATCGGGAGCGAGCGGAGACGTATTTTAAACGTTCAATCTCAGAAGATCCGAATAATGCACAGGCTCGTAATAATTATGGTACGTACTTGTATCAACAACAACGTTATAATGATGCGATTGAACAATTCACTATTGCAGGGGCAACACTTGGGTATGATCAGCGTTATCGTGCCCTTGAAAATCTGGGGCGTATATATGTATTGCTTGAAGATCGTGTGAATGCTGAAAAGTCGTTCAAACAAGCTTTACAGGCAAACCGCGACTCTTACGTATCTATGTTAGAGTTGGCAGAGATTTTTTATTTGCAACAGCAAATACCAGCGGCAACACAAATGTATGAACAATATGTGCGTACAGTTGGGCAGACCAACCAAGGTGCACGTGCGCTTTGGGTCGGTATTCGTGTTGCACGAGCCAATGGTGATCGACTAGGAATGCAGGCACTGGTGAATCAACTTCGTGCTTTATTCCCTGACAGTTCAGAATATAAACGTTATTTGCAATTACAGTATAGTACTGAGGCCGTATGGAAATAAATCCTAATTCACAGCAGCCAACTGGCTCAAGTTCACCTACTTCAGCATTAGGAAATGTTCAACGTCCAGGTGAGTACTTACGCCAGATTCGTCTTGGCCAGAAACTTGAGCTGAATGATGTGGCATCTGATTTAAATATGCCGCCTAAGACATTGACTGCTTTGGAACAAGATGATTATAAAAGCTTGCCAGAACCTGCGTTTATCAAAGGCTATTATCGTTCTTATGCGAAATACTTAAAAACGGATGCGACTGCAATTATTCAGCGTTTTGATGAAATTTATGCCAATGATACAGGCCTATTACCAAATCATGCCTTAACTAATTCTCCCATTAAAATTATGGGGAAATTGCCAGGTTCAAAAAGTGATCGTAATCGAAAATGGTTAAAGCGTAGCCTTATTTTGATTGTAGCTTTGATCATTATTGGGACTATCGTAACGATGTTTCAAAACTGGTCGGCCAAGAAAACGAATGCAGTTGCGCCACAAAGCTCAAGTGTTGAAGTATTGCCATTAAATAATGGAGCAGCGACTTCTGGAGATGAGTTGGTGCTTAATTTTAATCGTCCCACTTCAGTACACATTGTTGATTCAACCGGAAAAGTACTGGCAACTGGTCGTCAGGCATCTACTTTGAGCCTAAATGGTCAATCACCATTTCAAATTCGTCTGGATGATGCAGCTGCTGTGTCATTAAGCCTAAACCAAGAACCGATTTCATTGTCTCCATATACGGTAAATGGGAAAGCAGATTTCCGTTTATCTCGTTAATGAAGAGTAAATGAGAGAAAAACAATGATCGAGAATCCAATCAAGCGTCGACCAACACGAAAAATTCGTGTTGGTTCAGTTTATGTCGGTGGCGATGCACCTATAAGTGTGCAAAGCATGACCAATACTGAAACTTGTGATGTAGATGCTACTGTGGCGCAGATTCAACGCTGTGCTGATGCGGGTGCGGACATTATGCGTGTGTCTGTGCCTTCGATGGAAGCAGCAGAAGCTTTTGGTGAAATTCGTAAAAGAGTGACGGTTCCTTTGGTTGCCGATATCCATTTTGATCATAAAATTGCACTGGCAGTTGCAGATTATGGTGCTGATTGTCTGCGTATTAACCCAGGAAATATTGGTTCCGATCAGAAAGTTCGTGAAGTAGTGGCTGCTGCGCGCCATCATGGCATTTCAATTCGTATCGGGGTCAATGCAGGATCTCTGGAAAAAGATCTACAGAAAAAATATGGCGAACCTACAGGACAAGCATTGCTTGAATCTGCACTACGTCATATTGATATTCTGGATCGACTGGATTTTCACGAGTTTAAAGTCAGCGTCAAAGCTTCTAATGTGTTTCTGACGATGGATGCTTATCGCCTACTTTCCCAGCAGATTGATAATCCCTTACATCTCGGTGTGACGGAAGCGGGTATCTACCGTACAGGTACGGTTAAATCCGCGATCGCGTTAGGTGGTTTACTCATGGAAGGTATTGGCGATACCATGCGTATTTCACTTGCCGCCGAGCCAGAAGATGAAATTAAAATCGGCTTTGATATTTTAAAATCATTGGGATTACGTTCTAACGGCATTAACTTTATTGCTTGTCCAAGCTGTTCACGTCAAGAATTTAATGTGATTAAAGTGATGCAGATGTTGGAAGAGCGTCTTGAAGATGTGCGTACGCCTATGGATGTTTCCGTGATCGGTTGTAAAGTCAATGGACCGGGCGAAGCCAAAGAGGCAGATATTGGGGTGGTAGGCGCGTCTCCTCGCTCATTGGTCTATCGCAATGGTGAAAAAAGCCATTTGATTGACACAGATCAATTGGTCGAAGAAATCGAATCGATGGTTCGTGAACGTGTGAAAGCGTTAGAAGAAGCTAAATCTAAAGAAATTATCCGTACAAGTTTTGAGTAGGTCATGAGTTCAATTGTTGCAATTAAAGGTTTTAACGATATTCTTCCAAGTCAGACGGCTGCGTGGAGACGTTTAGAACAACATCTGGCATCTTTAATGGATACTTATGGCTATCAGCAAATTCGATTGCCGATTGTTGAACAAACAGGTTTATTTAAACGCGCCATTGGTGATGCGACCGATATTGTTGAAAAAGAAATGTATACCTTTTTTGACAAGGGAACTCCGCCTGAATCATTGACCTTGCGCCCTGAAGGTACTGCAGGTTGCGTTCGCGCGATGCTAGAACATAACTTATTGCGGGGTGCAACTCCACGAGTCTGGTATCTTGGACCGATGTTTCGTTATGAAAAACCACAAAAGGGACGTTATCGCCAGTTTCATCAGTTTGGTGTGGAAACTTTTGGGGTCGCAACGCCTGATATTGATGCTGAAGTCATTTTATTGACAGCACGTTTATGGAAACGTATGGGCGTGGCAGATAAAGTTCAATTGGAACTGAATACTCTGGGCGAGATGGACGAGCGTGCAGAATATCGCACTGCCTTGGTGGAGTTTTTGACCCAACATAAAGACGCGCTAGATGAGGATTCACAACGCCGTTTGACGACCAATCCTTTACGGATTTTAGATTCAAAGATTGAATCAACTCAAAAAATTCTGGAAAATGCACCGAAATTGCATGACTTTCTTAAAGAAGACAGCATGAATCACTTTAAACAACTGCAACAGTATTTAAGTGATGCGGGTATTTCTTTTGTGATTAACCAAAAATTGGTACGCGGTCTGGATTATTATAATAAAACCGTTTTTGAATGGACGACTACAGCACTCGGTTCACAGGGCACGGTTTGTGCAGGTGGACGTTATGATGGTTTGGTTGGTCAGTTGAAAGGTAAAGTGGATCAATCGGTTCCTGCTGTTGGTTTTGCTATGGGAATGGAGCGTTTACTGTTGCTTCTAGAACAAGTAGAACACGCTCAGGAAACGCGTGATTGTGACGTGTTTTTGGTAGCCGAACCTGCGTATCAGGGACGTGCTTTGATTTTGGCAGAACAATTGCGTGATCAGCTTGAAGCAATTAATAGCCAGCTTCGTCTCAAAACAGGTTCTCAGGGCAGTATGAAAAGCCAGATGAAAAAAGCAGACCAGTCAGGTGCCGTGTACGCCATGATTTTGGGCGAGCGTGAATGGGAAGCTGGTGAATTAAATGTAAAAGAGCTGGCAACAGCTGAACAATCCAATGTAGCGATTGATCAACTGGTTTCATTTTTAACTGAAAAATTGGCAAAATAAGCGAAAAAGCTGAAGGATAAGGAACGTAGATGAGTGCGTTAACTGAAGAAGAACAACTGGATCATTTAAAGTCGTTCGGGAAAAAATATGGCTCTGCCATTATTAGCGGTATTTTAATTGCGCTCATCGCCTTTTTTGGATGGCAATATTGGCAGAAAAAAACACTAGCTGAAAATCAGGTGCGTACTGCAAAAGTACAGCAGTTAATAGATCAGGCGCAAGGTGCTGAATCAAACCCAGATGCTCTAAGTAATTTATATGCGTCAGCAGATAAAATTACCAAAGATGCGCCAGATTCAGTACAAGCGATTCAAACTGAACTGATGCTGGCGAAGGTAGCGTATGACAAAGCCGATTATGCAGCAGCAGAAAAGTCATTGAAGAAAGTTGAAAACTCAAAGCTTAATGATGATGGTTTATTACAACTGGTTAAACTTCGTCTGGCTTACGCTCAACTTGCACAAAATAAATATGATGATGCCTTGAAAACATTGGCTTTAGTCACTGATCCTGCATTCAAAGCAACGGCTGAAGAGGCTCGTGGCGATATTTATGTCGCTAAAAAAGATATTGCTTCTGCAAAAAAAGCGTATCAAAGCGCATGGGATGATTTATTAAAGCGCAAGCAAGAGCGTCAAATTTTACAAATTAAACTCGAAAGTGTTGGCGTTTTAGTAGATGATCCTGAGATTGAACGCCCGATTTTAGACACACAGGTGGATAAGTCTTAATGGATAGAAAATTTACGCTCCCGTTTGCGCTTGCATTGGTTGCAGCAGCTTTAGTTGGTTGCTCAAGTAATAAACTTAAGGTGGAAGAGCCGAAACCGAATCCTTTGCCAAAACTGGCACAGGCAAAAACGCTGGTTCCAGTATTTTCACAAAGTGTTTCTTCAACAAACGAAGCAGATCCACTACGTTTGCAGCTTGACTCTGATAATGGCGTGAATTTTATTGTCAATCCAAAAGGTGAAGTCTCTGCCTATCGTGGTAAACAACGTCTATGGGAAACTCGTGTAAATAAACACGGCTTGACGTCAGGTGTTGAAGCCAAAGAAGGCGTAGTGCTAGTGGGAACTGCCAAAGGTGAATTGTTTGCTCTGGATCAGGCAACGGGTCAACAAAAATGGCAAGCTCAACTAAGTGGAGCTTTGCTTAGTCCGTCTCTGGTGCATGATGGACGTGCGATTACTATTGCCAATGATGGCACGGTATTTGCGCATGATGTAAAAACTGGGCAGCAGCTTTGGGCCTATAAAATGCCGAATGTGCAATTCAGCCTGCGTGGACAGCCATCACCTGTGATGTTGGATGATTATACTGTAATAGTTGCATCTGCTAATGCATATGTCTATGGGATTGATGTGATTAGTGGTGTCCCACGTTTTCAGCGCCGTGTTGCAGTCAGTGAAGGGCGTTCAGATGTACAACGTCTGATTGATATCGATGGTGATCCAGTAGTCGTGGGTCAGTTTCTCGTGACGACCAGTTATCAGGGGCAAGTTACTGTGATTGATGTTGCTGCACAGCAAGTCGTTTGGAGCGAAGATGCGAGCAGTAATAAACGTGCTGAGGTCAGCAATGACAGAGTATTCGTGGCACAAACCGATGGAAAACTGGTGGCCTATAACCTGACCACAGGCGAAAAAGCATGGGAAAGTGATGTTCTGATGCATCGTCAACTGAGTAATCCAGTGATGTTAGGTTCCGACTTAGTGGTAGGTGATTTGGATGGTTATTTGCATCTGATTGATCCAAACAGTGGAGAGCTTGTTGGCCGATCCAAAACTAGTGGTGAAGTGCGTACTTTGCGTGTCGTGGATAATCAGCTTTATGTATCAACACGCAAAGGTGCATTTACTGTTTGGCAAAATCGTTAATTTTAGACGGGCTTGTGCTAAACTAGCAGCTAGCGAATTTTATGCTTCATATTCGTCGGGGTGTTTGAATACACAATATTCAAAACCCCGTTGTTTTTTATTCAGGTCCTTGACCTAAAATCTTCCTTATTATTTCCTTGTTCATGCCAAAAAATGGCTGATCTTGAATGTAGGTTAATTTATGAAACCCGTTATTGCGCTCATTGGTCGTCCCAACGTCGGAAAATCAACGCTATTTAACCAGATTACCAAGAGTCGTGATGCACTTGTTGCCGATTTTGCGGGACTTACTCGTGACCGTAAATATGGTGATGCCGTTTACCAAAATAAATCATTTATTGTGGTTGATACTGGCGGTATCGGTGAGAGTGAAGCGGGGATTGACGCCTACATGGCTGAGCAATCGAAAACTGCCATCAATGAAGCCGATATTATTATTTTTGTGGTTGATGCACGTGCAGGGCTTTTAGCCTCAGATGAACAAATTGCGCGTGAAATACGTAGTCTTGGCAAGAAAGTTTATCTGGTCGCAAATAAAGTAGATGGTGTGCATGCGGAAGCGGCAGTGGTTGAGTTTTATAAACTAGGTTTTGGTGAACCTTTACACGTTGCCGCGAGCCATGGGCGTGGTGTAGCCCAGATGCTTGAAGATGTGCTTGCAGATGTACCAGAGGATGAAAGTTCAGAAGAACACGATAAAAATACGGGCTTGCGTTTAGCCATTATTGGTCGTCCAAATGTCGGTAAGTCTACGTTGGTCAACCGCTTATTGGGTGAAGATCGTGTGGTGGCATTTGACCAACCAGGAACTACACGTGATTCGGTTTATATTCCGTTTGAGCGTGATGGTCGTAAATACACGTTGATCGATACCGCAGGTGTACGTCGTAAAGGTAAAGTTGATGAAATGATTGAGAAATTCTCAGTCGTGAAAACGTTACAGGCGATGAAAGATGCGCATGTTGTTGTTGTGGTGGCAGATGCTCGTGATGGGATCGTAGAACAAGACTTACATTTAATTGGTTACGCGCTTGAAGCAGGTCGTGCCATGGTGATCGCCATTAATAAATGGGACAACATGACTGAATACGATCGCAAACAATGTAAACTGGACGTTGAACGTCGTTTTGACTTTATCCCTTGGGCAAAAATTCATTTGATTTCTGCTTTACATGGAACGGGAGTCGGTGAACTTTACCCATCGATTCACCGTGCTTATGAGTCGGCGAATTTAAAAGTTTCGCCAGCAAAATTGACCCAGATTTTAAATGATGCGACAGAAGCACATCAGCCACCAATGATCAGTGGTCGCCGAATAAAAATGCGTTATGCGCATATGGGTGGACAAAATCCACCCACTATTGTCATTCATGGAAATAAAGTGGACAAAACGCCAGCTGACTATCGTCGTTATCTGGAGAATGTGTTCCGTAAAGTTTATAAACTTGAAGGTACTCCGGTTCGAATTGATTTTAAAACCTCTGAAAACCCATTTGAAGGACGTAAGTCGCAATTGGATGAACGTGTGGCTGCACGTCGTCGTCGTTATATTCAGAAATTCAAAAAAGCAGAGAAAAAATTTAAACGTTAAATTCCCCATAATTTTAAACCCCGATTCAGTTTCGGGGTTTTTTTATTTAAAAGCACTGCATCTCATTGTTATTTCAGATAAAATGTAATTTTTTGTTAATTTGGAGACTGGTGCTATAATTTTGCACCAATTTCTTCCCCCTTTGTCATAGGCTCGCATTCAGCATGATCAGACTTCATCTATCTGCGCTTCGACTGTGCTGTACACAAGATGAGTGTACGGCGCTAGAGTCTTTGCCTGCCATGCAGCGCAGAAGACTTTCGCCTTTGGCAAAAATGGCGATCAATATAGCCATGCAAACGTTAGAGCAGAACCCTGTTGAGTATATTGTTTGGGTCTCGCGTTATGGCGATGAAACAAAAACACTGGCTATTTTGCAGGATGTTTTAACCAGTCAAACGCCGTCACCTACACAATTTTCAACCTCGGTTCATAATGCAATTGCGGGCCTTTATTCTATTCTATGTAAAGACGATACCATTTCGACCAGTTTAAGTTGTGGTTGGTCAGAAGCATTGATCGAAGCCTATGCCATTTTAAAAAGTCAGCCTCAGATCAAAACAGTTTTGCTGGTTTACTATGATGCGCCTTTGCCTGACATTTATCAGGATCAACACGTTTTTGAACCATTTGCAATGTCGACCTTAATTCGTCTGGAACATGCCAATGTTGAATTGAGTGCCGTTGAGCAGACTCAACAAATTGACGCGCTGAATTTTTATGCGTTTTGGCAAGATAAGCATCAGACAAAACTGCTAGGATGGCAAAAATGTTAAATCGGGCATCATTAAAAAATAAAATCAATTATATTTGGCGTGTCGGGGCAACAGGTTTTAGCTTTGCCAGTTTTGGGATTGGGGGCGTGGCAATCGCAATGGTAGTTGCCCCGTTAATGAATTTAACTGCACATGATCAGGCGACTCGCCAACAACGCGCCCAGCAGGTGATTCGTACCAGTTTTAAGGGCTTTACCGAGATGATGGTCAAACTGGGTATTATGACTTATTCGGTGGAGGGTTTGGAAAAACTACAGCAAAGCCAAAAAGAGTTGGTCATAGCTAATCATCCGACTTTAATTGATGTAGTGATATTAATTAGACTCATGCAGCAAGCCAATTGTGTAGTGAAACAGTCACTTTGGTCAAACCCATTTACACGTGGGCCTGTACGTAGTGCGGGTTACATTTTAAATGCAGGATCTAATCAATTTATCCATGATTGTGTTACACGCTTGCAGCAGCCTAATGCTGCATCGTTAATCATTTTTCCTGAAGGAACAAGGACACAAAAAGATGAACAAATTAATGAGTTCCAACGTGGAGCCGCCAATATTGCCATTCGTGCCGATGTTCCGATTCGACCTGTGTTAATTCGTTGTACGCCTACCACCTTAACCAAAAATGAAAAGTGGTATCACATTCCTTCAAAACCTTTTCATATTGAGATTAAAGTTTTGGATGCCATCCATATTTCAGAGGTACTTTCTGATTTGACGGTCAGTCCTAAAAATGTTCGCGTTCTCAATCAGTATTTACACCACTTTTTTAAACAAGAGTTATCTAAATGAGCAATTTGGCCAACGAATTAAAACAAATGATTATTGATGTTTTAGCGCTTGAAGACATCGCTATTGAGGATATTGATGATCAGGCACCATTATTTGGAGAGGGGTTAGGACTAGATTCAATTGACGCTTTGGAGTTAGGACTTGCCCTGAAGAAACGTTACAACATTCATTTAAATGCTGAGTCGGATGAAACCAAACAGCATTTTCGCTCAATCCAAAGTCTGGTGACTTTGGTTGAAGCTCAACAAAAAGTATAAGAGGTGACTATGTTAAGTCAGGAACATATTCTTTCTACCTTGCGTGAATGGATGGAAGATTTATTCGAAATTGAACCAGAAACTATTCAACTCGAATCCAATCTATATTCGGATTTAGATGTTGATAGCATCGATGCAGTGGATTTAATTGTAAAAATTAAAGAGTTAACTGGTAAGCAAGTGAAGCCAGAAGACTTTAAAAATGTCAGAACAGTTCATGATGTCGTGACTGTGATTCAAAACATGACAACGGAATGAATCGACTTTTGAAATGGATCACAGCGATCTTTTTTATCGCTTATCCTTTTGTTGTGGGCTGGAGTCTGGCGCATGGTCATTTTTTTGCCGTCAGCATATTGCTAGTGGCTTTGGGTTTATCGCGTCTGGTGTTTAAATCTAATGCATTGCTATGGCCACTGGCCATGTTTGCCATTTTATGTGGTGGCTTAAGCGTGATATTGAATGACCATGCATGGCTTAAATTTTATCCAGTTCTGATGAGCCTCGGAGCTTTGGGTATATTTGCATCGACATTATGGCGACCACCGTCCATGATTGAGCGATTTGCACGAATCATGCAACCTGATTTACCTGAATCTGGCGTACAATGGACGCGGAAAGTCACTATGGTGTGGTGTGGTTTTTTCCTTGGAAATGCTGCTATTGCATGGTGTACCATTGTTTATACATCTACACAGATTTGGGTGCTGTATAACGGTTTTATTTCTTATGTCTTAATGGGCATTCTTTTACTCGGTGAATTTATTTTAAGAAAGCGCCATCAGCGTTTGAACAATAACGATGAACAAGTTTTTTAACTCCTTTATTCAGTCGCATCAGACTTTAGCGATTACTGCTGATCAGCAGCACATTTCATTTGCTGCTTTTTGGCAGGATGTGTCGCAGCAAGCGCAATTGATTTCTTTACGCCCTGAAAGCATTTGGGCGCTTTGGCAACAAGACAGTTATGAGTTTCTGGTGTTGTTGTTTGCTGCACTTCAAGCAAAAAAAAGAGTATTGTTGCCTCCGCATCGGGTTGCGCAGCTTGAGCAAAATTTAGCTGCACAAAATATTTACTTTTTATCACGTCAGACTTCGACTGAAGTTACGCCTAGCTTTGCACTTGATTTTAGCGATCAGTTTATTGATCAAGCACAGATCGTTTTTTACACTTCTGGTTCGACAGGTGAACCAAAACATATTCAGCGTACTCTCCTTCAATTATTCAATGAGGTCAAAGGGCTGAATCAAACTTTTTCATTGCCTGAAGCCGTTATTGCATTAGCAACCGTAAGTCATCAGCATATTTACGGTTTATTGTTTAAAGTGCTTTGGCCATTACTTACAGGGCGAAGTTTTTATAGCCCACAACTGGCTTTCCCAGAAGATGTGATTGGCATACAAAGGCACTTTGCTGAACAAGGATTAGTAAACTATGTGATTTCAAGTCCAGCTTTGCTCAAACGCTGGACATTGGATTTGGAGCTAGTCAACAGTCTGGCAGTTTTTTCTTCTGGCGGTAAGTTGGAAAAAGGCGTCCGACCTTTGCTTAATCAGTCAATCACTGAGATTTTTGGAAGTTCAGAGACGGGTGGAATTGCCTATCGGACTGAAGATGAAAGTGCATGGCAAGCCTTTGCAGATGTCAAAGTTGAAATTCAGCAACAATGTTTAAAAGTACAAACTGAGCATGCATTTAGCACAGATTGGATTGAAACAGGCGATCTAGCAGAATGGCATGATGTTACTGATTTAGCATCAGGATTTAAATTGCTTGGGCGTGCAGATCGTTTGATTAAGCTGGAAGAAAAACGCCTCAGTCTGGATGCGATTGAACAAACCATCCAAACCTTAGCAGAGATAAAACAATGTCATGCTCTATTAATAGAGCAGGAACAGCGTCAGTTTTTGGCTTGTATCGTGGTGTTGCACGATGCTGCACATCAACACTTGCAACAAATAGGTAAACAGGCATTTGTATCTGGGTTAAAACAACAATTGCATGGTCAGTTGGAAAATATTGCGACTCCACGTTTATGGCGATTCTTGACAGAACTGCCACAAAATAGTCAGTCTAAGCTGGATAAACAATATTTAAAAAGTTTGTTTCAACCTATGTTAGAACCTGTGATTCTATCACGTTCGCAGGTAGATGAATGCCGTCAACTGAAACTGGAATTTACCCCTGAACTACTATGTTTTAAAGGGCATTTTCCAAACCAGCCCATTTATCCTGGTGTTGGGCAGATTGGATTTATTCAGACATTTGCCAAACACATTTGGGCTGATCTGGATTGGTGTAATGGTTATGAACAACTTAAATTTCAGCATCTGATTCGCCCTTATCATGTCATTGAATTAAAGCTGACACGTAAACAGCATAAAGTGAGTTTTCAGCTATCTGATGCAGAGCAAACTCTGGCTTCTGGCCGTTTGTTGTTTGCATTGAAAGATTTGGATCGGGAGACTATATGATGCACGCTTATGGTTTTGTTATTCCAGTATTTAATCATCCCCATTATCTTAATAAGCTTATAGCAACCTTGAACCAGTATAATTTGCCTATGATCGTGGTGAATGACGGCAGTAATGCTGAATGTACAAAGCAATTGAAAGCTTTGGATCACGATTATTCACAGCTTCATTTAATCGAGCATGATCAGAATCAAGGCAAAGGTCAGGCCGTGATTACTGGCTTGAACTATGCAGGGCAAATGGGTCTCAGCCATGCCTTACAATTAGATGCTGATGGACAACATCACTGGGCTGACATTGATAAGTTTTTGCAATTATCTCAGCAACAACCTCATGCTGTTGTGATTGGGCAACCTATGTTTGATTTATCAGTCCCCAAGAAACGCTTGTATGGACGTTATTTGACGCATATCTGGGTCTGGATCAACAGTTTATCCTTTGATATTAAAGACAGCATGTGTGGTTTTCGAGTATATCCTTTAGAGCCAACTTTGAAGATTTTAAAACAAGCAAAATTCCAGCCACGTATGGGTTTCGACAGTGAAATTCTAGTCCGTCTGAAATGGGAAAATATTGCATTTATTAATGTTCCAACCCCCGTTATTTATCCAGAGCATGGAATTTCTCATTTTAATGTCTGGCGCGACAACTTGGGTATGAGTCAAGCACATGCACGATTATTTGCGGGTATGCTTTGGCGGTTACCCAAACTCCTCAAACAAAAAATGCAAGGTTAGACATGCAGCGCCCATCTTCTAACTGGAGCAATAGTAAAGAGCGCGGTGGACTGGGTCTGCTGACGTTGGTGTTATATTTTTATCGCTTGGGTGGACGTTGGTTATGTAGGATCGTATTGTACTTTGTTATTTTGTGGTACTGGCTATTTGCAGTCTCTGCACGGCAGGCATCACTCAATTATATGCGTCAATTACATTTGTTCGCAGGTGTAAATTCTCCATTTCCAAATGGACCTTCATTGGCAAACAGCTATCAGCATTTTATCCAGTTTGGGACGAGTATTTTGGACAAAATGGAAGGCTGGCTTGGGCATATCCCTGAACAAGAGTTGCAATTATTTGGTCATCAGCATTTTCAACAAACCTATCAGAAAGGCGCATTATTGGTCGTATCTCATTTCGGCAATATTGAATTATTGCGCGCTGTCAAATCTCAGCATTCTCAGAAAATTAATGTATTGGTCTATCAAAAACATGCTACGCAATTTAATACTTTTCTGAAAAAGCTCAATGATCAGGCAGATATTAATTTGATTTCTGTGGATGAATTAGGATTAGAAACAGCCATTTTATTAGAAGAAAAAATGCAACACGGTGAATGGGTCATTGTGGCGGCGGATCGTGCGCCAGTGCATTCGAATCGCGTTCAACATATTGATTTTCTCGGTCAGGAAGCAGTATGGCCGCAAGGGGCATGGATTTTAGCAAGTTTGCTCAAAGTTCCTGTTCTGGCCGTGTTTTGTTATCGACAGCATCAACACTTTGAAGTTCATATTCATAAAATTACAGATATTATTGATTTACCAAGAAAAAATCGTATACATGCCATGCAAACCGTGACCCGAAAATATGTGACTTTGCTTGAGCAGCATTGCTTACGCGCACCTTACCAATGGTTTAATTTTTATCATTTTTGGACGAAATAAGTTGAATAACAGTATATCAAATACGGCTATCGGACAGTTAATCACCGTAGGAATTGAACCATTAAGTATTGAAGATGTGGTACGTGTTGCACATGGACATGATCGAGTTACTTTACCCCAACAGCCAGCATGGCATGATTTTATTCAAAAAGGCGCTGACTTTCTGGATGAGTTATTAGAACAGGAAGGTGTTATCTATGGAGTAACGACAGGTTATGGCGATTCCTGTCTTGTTGAAGTTCCTGCACATCAGGTTAATGAATTGCCCTTACACCTTTCTCGTTTTCATGGTTGTGGTTTGGGTAAAAATTTGGAACTGGTTACAGCTCGTGCTGTGGTGGTAACGCGATTATGTTCTTTGGCAAGAGGATATTCAGGGGTTTCATTGGCATTGTTAGAACGTTTAGTTTGGTTACTCAATGAAAATGTGATTCCCGTAATTCCCTCCGAAGGTTCTGTCGGCGCAAGTGGTGATTTAACCCCGCTTTCCTATATTGCAGGTGTGTTGGTGGGTGAGCGAGATGTTTATTACAAAGGACAAATTGTACCTGTACATCAGGTTTATGAAGAAAAAGGTATCGCACCGTTGACCCTACGTCCTAAAGAGGGACTGGCTTTGATGAATGGGACTGCGGTGATGACTGCGATGGCATGTTTAAATTATAAACGTGCCGAGCAAGTGGCTCATACTGCGACGCTAATTACCGCTTTAAATGTGTTGGCGTTAGAGGGTAATCCGACTCATTTTGATGAGGTACTATTTGCACAAAAGCCACATGTTGGACAACAGAAAGTTGCAGCACAATTACGTGACTGGCTAGAAAGTGAAGTCCAGACAGCACCCCAAAGTCCGCGTTTGCAGGATCGTTATTCATTACGCTGTGCGCCACATATTATTGGTGTTTTTGAAGATTCTAAAGTTTGGTTACGTCAATTTATTGAAAATGAATTGAATTCGAGTAACGATAATCCATTGATCGACCCAGTAAACCTGCGTGTTTTACATGGTGGGCATTTCTATGGAGGACATATTGCACAGGCGATGGATAGTTTAAAAATCATGATTGCCAATATTGCCGATTTACTGGATCGCCAATTAGCACAATTGGTTGATCATAAAATGAATCATGGTTTACCACGTAATTTAACAGGTGCCACAGCAGAACGTTTAGCTCTAAATCATGGTTTTAAAGCGGTACAAATTGGCGTGTCTGCATGGACAGCTGAAGCGCTGAAACAGACTTTATCCGCCTCAATTTTTTCACGTTCGACCGAATGTCATAATCAGGATAAAGTCAGCATGGGGACTATTGCTGCACGAGACGCCGAGCGCGTGATTATACTGACTGAACAAGTGGTCGCTGCTTTATGCTGTGCCAGTGTGCAGGCGATTCATTTAAAAGGGCTGAGCCAACAGCTCTCGCCAGTGCTTGGGGCATTTATGAACTGGACGTTACAAAGTTTTGCATTGGTGGTGGAAGACCGACCATTACAAACTGAATTACAACAAATGATTGATCGTTTTGCCAATTTTGAGCTGTCTAATACAGAATGGATGCTGCAACAGGAGCAAATCTATGCAAGCTGAAGTCATCATTGACGTTCCTTTTCATGATGTTGATATTATGAATGTGGTTTGGCATGGGCATTATCTCAAATATTTCGAAATCGCCCGCTGCAAGCTTTTGGATCAGTTTCATTATAACTATATGCAAATGCAAGCTTCAGGTTATGCGTGGCCTGTGATAGAAAGCCATGTACGCTATGCACAGGGTATCCAGTTTGAGCAAAAAATTCGGGTACGTGCGATTTTAAAAGAATGGGAAAATCGCTTAAAAATCGATTATGTGATTTTTGATGAGGCTACTGGAAAACGACTGACCAAAGGTTATACCACACAAGTAGCTGTTGAAATTCAAACACGAGAAATGTGTTTTCAGTCTCCGCAAGTCTTGTTTGATTGTCTGAATGCATGGTCTGAGTTTCACCCCGCGCAGGAGGATCGATAGCAATGTCTTCTATTTTAAATGTACATAAAAAAGGGATGACTTTCGTTTTACTGGCGACATTCATGCTTTTTGTGTTGAGTTTGTCTGCTTCTGTACGGGCAGCTTCGCCACAGGCAGAACAGATTTTCAAGCAACTTTCTCAAACCACGCTGGTACGAGCCAAATTTGAACAAAAGAAAAAATTGGCATCGCTACAAAAAACCTTTGTGTCCAATGGCGATGTAGTTTTTTCCAAAACGAACGGAGTACTTTGGCAGTTACAACGTCCGGTACAGGCAGATCTCGTGGTAACTCCAAAAAAACTGGTACAAAAAACTGCAAAAACCATGAGTCAGCTTGATGTTAGCAAGTCACCATATGGTTCGGTTGCAACGTTATTTTTACAAATCATGTCGGGTAACTCAGCACTTCTGGATCAACATTTTACGGTCAGTAAAACCACTATCACAGCGCAAGGCTGGTCAATGAGTCTGCGTCCTAAAAGTAGCTTATTTAAAAAGTTATTTGTACAGGTCGATGTACAAGGGCAACAGTATGTAAATCAAATTATTATTGCAGAACAAGGTAGTAATACGACCGTGATCAATTTTAGCCAGCAACACTCACAACCCGCGGCACTAACGACTGATGAACAAGTACTTTTCCAACTGGCAAAATAAATGTAGCGTTGTCTGGTTGATCATGCTTATGCTGATCAGTCTGATGATGGGCGTAGCATGGCTAAAAAAAGAGATTCATATTCAGACTAATATTTTTGCCTTGTTGCCTAAGCTCAATCAGAATACTCATTTAGCCGAGACGCAAAATTATGTGAGTGAGCAGCTAAACAACACTATTTTTGTCGTTATTGATGCGAAAAATAGTCAGCAGTTACAGCAGGCAACGGATTATTTGCAAGGTGCAGTTAGTCAAAGTAATGTGTTTGAACCTTTACAAACTCAAGTAGACACTGAACAATTAGGCCGAATTTTATATCAGCATCGTGCTGGTTTACTCAGTCAGGACGACCAACAGTTACTTGATCAAAAAGAGTATACAAGTCTAACTGAAAAAAGTTTGATGCAACTGTTTACGCCAGGTTTGCCTGTAAGTGCCGATAGTTTAAAGCAAGATCCATTGATGTTATTTAGCCGTTATTTGCTTGGGGTGAGTCAACAGGTACAGCATAACAATGTGGAACTGGAAGATGGTTTTGCTACGATTCATGATCATGACAAAATCTCACGGTTATTTACCCTAAAATTAAAACAAAGTCCTTATAACATTGATTATCAGGAACAAGCCTCGGCATGGATAGATGCGACAACGCGGCACCTTGCCAAAATGCAGGTTCAAAGTCATTGGACGGGCACTTTACTATTCTCCAATTATGGTACGCAGTCTGCCAAACAGGAAATCTCGACCATCGGCGTAGGTTCAAGTCTAGGGCTAATTTTGTTGGTCTGGTTTGGTTTTCGTTCGTTGCGGCCTTTATTGACAGAGTTTGTTGCTGTTTCTACAGGCTGTTTAGTGGCTTTCGCTGCCACTCATTGGATATTTGGTGAAATTCACCTGATGACATTGGTCTTTGGTGCAAGCTTAATTGGTGTCTGTGTCGATTTCTCATTTTACTTTATGGCCATGCAATCACAGCATCGCAAACTGAGTGGCTTTGAGGTGCTACGTCCGCTATTGCCGAGTTTGTTTATGGGCCTGATGACCACCGTGGTTGCTTATGTATTTTTGAGTTTCACACCATTTCCTGGGTTTAAACAGATCGCCGTATTTTCGATTGTTGGTTTGGCCTCAGCTTGGTTGACCAGTATTTTATTACTGCCGCGTTTACCTGCATTGAACGCTGAACCTGCAATTCATCGATTAAAGTGGATTGGTGAAATTCGTATTTGGTTTCAACACCATAAGCTAATTCGTTATGGTAGTTTATTGGCCATCATATTCATTGGAATCAGTAGTTTATTTTTTTTGAAAACCAATGATGATATTCGCAATCTGCAAAGTATGGATAAAGCTTTAAAGCAGGAAGACCAATATGTTCGTGAACGCTTTATGGATCAACAAGGGAGTGATTATTTTGTAGTGCAGGGACGTACTCCAGAACAAATGCAAGCTAACGAGCAAATCCTGATTCAAGCGCTAGAGCATTTAAAAAATCAAGATCAACTGACAAGTTTTCAGGCGTTGGGACAATTGATTCCATCGCAGCAACAGCAACGGCAGAATATTACCCAACTTCAATCTATTCCAGAACCTGTTTTAACACAGTATGCGCAAAATATAGGACTATCTGTAAATGAACTAAAAATATGGCAACAACAGTTAACCCAGTTGCCATTATTAACACTTCAGGATTTTAACCAGCATCCATTGGCTTTTTTACAGGTTCATTCCAATGAACGTTTGGTACTTTTAAACGGAATTAAGGATGTCGATGCCTTAAAGCAGTTGCAAAATGAGCAAGTGATTTTGCAGCAACCCATGACCCAGTTATCTGATTTATTTAAGCAACATCGTTTGCAGGCTCAGTATTTACTTATTTATGCGTTGATTGCACTTGCGATTGGTTTGGGCGTGATTTATGGCTGGCGTTCTATCGTTCCGTTGGTCATGCCTGTTAGTCTTGCTCTATTGACGACTTTTGCGATACAGGCATGGTTGGGTGTTGAGCTAAATTTATTTAGTATAATGGGTACTTTTCTGATTGTCGGTATTGGGGTCGATTATGCGATTTTTTATCGACATGGTCATGATCATCCGCAAATCGTAGGTATGGCATTATTCTTATGTATGATGTCAACGTTGTTAGGCTTTGGTTTACTATCGCTTAGTCATACCTATGCGATTCATTGTTTTGGTTTAACTGTACTTTTTGGGGTCATTTTTTCATTTATTTATGCCACATTGTTTACTCCATCTGATGAACAACATGTGGTGATTTCGCACTATCAGTCAAAGAACTGAAATTAAATAAGGTCATTGCGCCATGCAAGATATGCAACAAAATACGATACAACAAACAGATGTAATAATTATTGGGGCAGGTCCATCGGGAAGTTCAGCAGCCGCTCTATTGCGCCAAAAAGGCCTTCAAGTCACCATTATTGAAAAACAACATTTTCCTCGTTTTTCAATTGGTGAGTCTTTATTGCCACAGTGTATGGTCTTTTTAGAGGAAGCAGATTTATTAGGCGCTGTGCGTGAACATGTTGAAAAATGTGCCTTCCAGTTTAAAAATGGTGCTGCATTTTTACGTGGAGACCAGCATAGTTTTTATGATTTTACTCAAAAGTTTAGTGAGGGGCCAGGAACAACATGGCAAGTTCGCCGTGCTGATTTCGATCAGTTATTGGCCGAGCAGGCGCAAGCTCTTGGCGCAGTCATTCGATTTGGACATGAGGTGATTGCCGTTGATGTTGAAACTTCACAACCGATTTTAACGATTCAGCCTGAACAGGGTGAAGCCTATCAAATACAATCAAAATTTTTGTTGGATGCCAGTGGTTTTGGGCGAATTTTACCTAAATTTTTAAATCTGGAATCTCCTTCAAACTTCCCTGTACGTCGTGCTTTGTTTACGCATATTGAAGATGGGATAGGTAATCACTCCGACTTTGATCGCAATAAAATTTTGATTACTGTCCATGATAACGATCACCGTGCGTGGTATTGGCTAATTCCTTTTGCGGACGGTCGCAGTTCTTTTGGTGTAGTGGCCGAGCAGGATTTTTTTGATGCTTATCTGACTGGTGATGCTGAACAAGATCAAAATGAAGTTTTACTAAAACGGATTTTGGCAGACGATGTGAGCCTGTCTAAAATTCTTGGTCAGGCAAAGTTTGATACACCCGTGCGTACATTGGTCGGCTACTCGGCCAATGTCAAACATCTGGCACAGTCGAATTATGCGTTATTGGGCAATGCAGGAGAGTTTTTAGATCCTGTGTTTTCATCCGGGGTGACCATTGCCCTAAAATCATCTAGCTTAGCGATTCCACTGGTGGAGCGTACGATCAATGGTGAAAAGATTGATTGGTTAACAGAATATGAACAACCGTTGCGTCAGGGAATCAATGTATTTCGTGCTTATGTTGAAGCATGGTATACAGGCGAGTTTCAAGATGTTGTATTTTCTAAACATAAAAATCCTGAAATTGAACGTATGATCGCATCACTTTTGGCAGGTTATGCATGGGATGAACGTAATCCTATGTATAAAAATGCAAAACGTCGTCTAGCCACTCTGGCCGAATATTGTCGTGAAGATGTTTCACCTGCACAGTTATCGGAAATTTAAGATGCAATGGATTCGCTTATTTGTATTGAGTTTTACATTTACTGCATTTGCAGGTTGTCAACATATTATGCCAAAAGCTGAGGGTCTTGAGAGTGCCACATGGCAGCAGCAAGCGTATCAGCGTCAAGATCAGGTGGATGTACAATGGCATAAACAAAGTTTTAGTTTCCTGCTATATCAACAGCAGCAGGGGCAGGTACTTAATTTAATTGCCTTAAGTTTAACAGGCCAACCGTTATTTCAAGTTGAATATAATGGCCAAGATGTACTAGTGAAACAGCGTATTGAACAAATGCGTTTATTACCGTTCGAGTTTTTAGTCCGTGATATTTTATGGGCGACTTATCCTGATTTTCCTAGCCAGAAGTCAAAGATCGTTGAAAAAAAATTGAATAAAATTGATCAAGAGATTTATATTCAAAAAAAATTGGTTTTAAAGATTCAGCACCAACACGATCAGATTTATCTTGATAATATTCAGGTGCCTTATCAAATGACGTTTTCACCGATTGAAAATACTTTGCAGTCCAATGAATAGATAACATTATGCAACAAGAATCACATCCTTGTGCCGTTGGCATTCAGTTCAGTTGTAGTCTTTCCGCACTCGGACAGAGTTCGCAACAGTTACGTGAGTATTTGACTGGATTAGACGATACTTTATCCTTACAGTCAGGTTGGTTACCCGAGCGTCCAGTTTGGGTGGGGGCTTATACAGGGCATTTGATTGAAGATTTACCAAGTGACTGCGCGCCTTGGGCATCTCGTAATTTACGCTTTGCCATCACTGCATTGCAGCAGATTGAAAGACCATTACGTCAATTTACTCAGCATATTCATCCAAGCCGTTTAGCGATCATCGTAGGAACTTCAACTTCTGGTATTTCGGATAATGAGCCATTATTAGCCAAATATTTTGAAGGAAAGACGGATATCTCCATTGATCATCACAAACAGGAAATGAATGCCTTGGCCAAAGGGCTACAGGCCTATCTGGGCTGGCAGGGCGCAGCCTATACAATTTCAACGGCCTGTTCCTCTAGTGCCAAAGCATTTATTGCAGGGCAACGCTTACTTCAAGCTGGAATTGCTGATGCTGTTTTGGTGGGGGGAGTAGATACCTTATGTCGTTTGACTTTAAACGGTTTTTATAGTCTAGAGAGTTTATCTACAGGTATTTGTCAGCCCTGTGGTTTAAAACGAGAGGGTATTAATATTGGCGAAGCCGCCAGTTTATTTTTACTCACCCCAGATTCTGCTCCTGTAATGTTCCTGGGTGGAGGAGAGTCGATGGATGCTTGGCATATTTCTGCTCCGCAGCCAGAAGGACTGGGTGCGGCTCAGGCTATGCAACGAGCTTTGGCTCATGCCCAACTCAATGCTGATCAGATTGATTATTTAAATTTGCACGGCACGGCCACACTGCAAAATGATGCAATGGAAATAAAAGCTGTACGTCAAGTTTTTGCAGATCATCCTGTACATTTAAGTAGTAGCAAACATAAAACGGGACATTGTCTGGGGGCAGCTGGTGCGGTAGAAGCTTATATTTGCCAGCAAGTATTACTCGATCACGCATGGTTGCCATTGCACCAACAAGGTGAGATTGATCCTGAACTCGCGGATCAAAACTTTGTGTATCAAAGTGATATCAGTAAAAAAATAGTTGAACGGCCTCTGCGTTATGTAATGAGCAATTCTTTTGCATTTGGTGGCAGTAATGTCAGTCTGGTTTTTGCAAGGACATCATGATGAATATTCTGGAAAAAGCAATTGAATATATTCCGCATCAGGCACCGATGGTATTTATTGATGATTTGATCGAAATTTCTGAATATGGTGCTGTTGCTCGCTTAAATATTCGCTCAGAATTATTATTTTGTGAAATAGAGGGCTTGCCTACATGGACCAGTATTGAGTTGATGGCACAAACCATCAGTGCTTATTCAGGTTGGAAAGGGCAGCAACAAGGTCATACTCCTCGAATTGGTTTTTTATTGGGAACACGTAAGTTAAATCTGCCTATCCCTTTTTTTGAAATGGGGCGTGTTTTATTGATACGGGTTGAACAGCAATATTTACATGAAGGTTTGGGACAATTTGCCTGTGAGATTGAGTATAAAAATCATAAAATCTCGGCCTTGTTAAGTGTTTATGAGCCGACAGGCTATCAAGATAATAAGGAAAATTTGTGAATAGACGAATTTTAGTCACTGGCTCAAGTCGCGGAATTGGTAAAGCAATTGCTTTGCAGTTGGCGCAGGCAGGGTTTGATGTCACCGTTCATGCACGTTCCCGTGTGGAAGAGGCGCAGGGTGTTGCCGAGCAGATCAGAGCATTAGGACAAACTAGTCATGTGCTCATGTTTGATGTAACTGAACGCGATGTCGTTCGTCAGATGCTTGAGCAAGATATTGAAGTTCATGGTGCATTTTATGGTGTGGTTCTAAATGCAGGCCTAACACATGATGCTGCTTTTCCAGCATTGAGTGATCATGAATGGGATGAAGTAATTTCGACTTCTTTGGATGGTTTTTATAATGTTCTTAAACCTTTAATTATGCCCATGATTCATCTTAAACAAGGCGGTCGTATCGTTACATTATCTTCAGTATCCGGAGTGATGGGAAATCGTGGTCAGGTTAACTATAGTGCCGCAAAGGCAGGCTTAATCGGGGCGACTAAGGCTTTATCATTGGAATTGGCGAAACGTAAAATAACGGTCAATTGCGTGGCTCCGGGACTAATTGAAACTGAAATGGTAACTGAAGAAATAAAACAACATGCCTTAAAAATGATTCCACTACAACGGATGGGGAATGTAAATGAAGTCGCCAGTGTGGTGAAATTTTTGTGTTCAGATGACGCATCCTATATCACTCGACAAGTATTTTCAGTCAATGGAGGACTGATTTAATGAAGCGTGTGGTTGTAACAGGCATGGCGGGGATTACTTCATTAGGTGAAACCGCAGATGCTATTTTTGAACAATTTTCTCAGAGTAAAAGCGGCATTCGTTATATGCCAGATTGGGAACAATACACAGATTTGCGTACCAAACTGGGTGGCCCTATAGAGAATTTTACGGTTCCCAAACATTTTAACCGTAAAGTAACACGTGGTATGGGACGCGTTGCCTTGATGTCTGTTGTTTGTGCGGAAAATGCACTAGCAGATGCAGGGTTACTAGAGAATTCAATCCTCAAAAGTGGCGAGGCTGGCGTAGCATTTGGTTCTTCCGCAGGGAGTGTTGATGCTATTCGAGAGTTTGGATGCATGTTGATTGATAACGACATGACCAAGATGAATGCAACCACTTATATTCGAATGATGTCGCATACCAGTGCCGTGAATATGACCGTTTATTTCGGTTTGAAAGGTTTAACGCTTCCTACTTCCAGCGCATGTACATCAGGCTCAATGGCTATTGGTCAAGCTTTTGAAGCGATTAAATACGGTAAACAAACCGTTATGTTGGCCGGTGGTGCGGAAGAATTAAGTGCTGCTGGAGCTGCTGTATTTGATGTGTTACTGGCCACCAGTGGTATGAACGATCAGCCAGAACACACACCGCGTCCATTTGATCAAAAACGTGATGGGCTGGTAATTGGTGAAGGGGCAGGGTGTTTAATTTTAGAAGAATACGAACATGCCAAAGCCCGTGGTGCCAAAATCTATGCAGAGATTTTGGGCTATGGCAGCAATACCGATGGACAACACGTAACTCGGCCTGATCAAGATATGATGGCACGTTGTATGCAACTTGCTCTGAAAGATGCTGGACTTGAGGCGGAACACATAGAGTATGTTAATGCACATGGCACATCGACTGATCAGGGAGATATTGCTGAAACTCAAGCGACTGCACAGGTTCTGGGTAAAAAACCGATTAGCTCGCTGAAAAGTTATTTTGGTCATACGCTTGGTGCTTGTGGTGCGATCGAAGCGTGGCTGAGTATCGAAATGATGCATCGGAAGCAATTTATTCCGACTCTAAATCTGGATGATGTTGATCCGCTTTGTGGTGATCTGGATTATATTACTGAGCAGGCTAGACCTTTAAATGCCAATATTATTATGAGTAACAATTTTGCCTTTGGGGGAATTAATACCTCCTTGATTTTTAAAAACCTTAAATAAGAGGAAAATAACATGTCACTGAAGAAACAACTTAGCTTTGCTGTACTGTGTATGGGATTAATGGGAACTGCACAGGCCGCAGATCAGGTTCATGAGCTTGATTTTAAAGCCGCCGTTGAACGTGCAGTTGCAGATGGGGCATTGGATGGTTCAGTTAAATTTTATTTGAGTGGAACCAAATCTGGTGGACGCGTATTGCAGCAGGGGATCGTTACCAATAAAAAGACCAACGGTTTTGCTAAATCAGCAGAAACGTCTTGTGACTGGGTTTTACGTTCAGCACTGATTCAGTTGCAAAATTCAGCTAAAGCCAAAGGCGGCAATGCTGTGACTAACATTGTGAGCTATTTTAAATCTAATGAAGCGAAAAGTACGACCACGTACCAATGTTACAAAGGAATGGCTGTAGCAAGCGTGGCATTAAAAGGCGATATTGTTAAGTTTTAAGTTAGCCTAAATCTGTTGTAATCAAGACGTGAGCCAATGACCATGAAAAATATTCAAGTGTATATTCGATCATTGGCCGATCTTCTGGATCTATCTATTCAAGATTTTGTCAGTCGTTCTGAATATCATCACTATAAAAAAGTACGCATTTATCAATATCGGGATGAATTAATTGCTAAAGCTTTGAATATTCCCATTTTACAATTGCATTATGAAACGGCGGAACAAGGTAAACCTTATCTCCAGAATCAATCTCTACATTTTAATCATTCACACAGTCAGGATGATTATGCATTAGCGCTCAGCCAGAATGTTCAGGATTTGGGGATCGATATTGAAAGTCTGGATCGTAAGATTCGTTTTGAAGCACTAGCCAAACATGCTTTTCATCCTGAAGAATACCAGTGCTGGAAAGCGCTTGAGGAAGATGTGCATTACTGGTTTAAAGTGTGGACCACGAAAGAAGCTATTTTAAAAGCCCACGGTATGGGGATTCGTCTAGATCTAAATACTCTCAATACCCAAATGCATCCTACGCATGACAGCGGTCAAATTATTGATGATCGTTTAGGCATATTTGCCTACCAATGTTTTGATTTAGGACATGCCATGCTCAGTGTGGCTTGGCGTTCGGGAATGGGGTGTGGTGCGTTTGTCGTACCAAAAATTCAGATTTTGAAAGAAAGTATATAAAAAATGCCAGTATTTCACTGGCATTTTAGTTTTAATTTCTTGAAGGACACTTAAGGAATATCATCTTCAAACTCAGGTTTAACCTGAACAATAAAGTCTTGACGATTTAGACCACGCCATAAAGCAAAGGCCGTTCCGATATAAATCGAAGAATACGTTCCGACAAATACCCCTACACACATGGCTACAGAGAACCATTTTAGGCCATCACCACCCAAGAACATCATAGACACCACTACAAGAAGTAGCGTCATAGATGTATGGATAGTACGACGTAAAGTTTCAGTCAGTGCAATATCTACGATCTCGCGTGGAGTAGCGCCGCGAATCTTACGAAAGTTTTCACGGATACGGTCTGACACCACGATATTATCGTTCAGTGAGAAGCCAATCACGGCTAACACTGCTGCAAGAACAGTTAGGTCAAATGGCCATTGGAACAATGCAAAAGCACCAATGATGATTAGAATGTCATGAAATAATGACATCACTGCACCCATTGCCAATTTGAATTCAAAGCGAATTGTGACGTAGATCAGCATCAGAATTAATGCTAAAGCCACAGCGCCTGCCGAGCGAATATAGAGTTCATTCCCGACTTGTCCACCGACAGCATCGACTTTGTGTACCATAGCCGTGTTGTTCGGAAGCTGAACGGCCTGAGTAATAGTTTTATTCAGGTCTTCAACTTCGTGTTCTTGCACAGGCATGCGTACGATCAGGTCTTTATTGCTACCCAAGGTTTGTACCACGGCATCTTTAAAGCCTGCTTTCGCCAATGCTTGAGTCACCGCAGCCTGATTGACAGGCTGAGAGTAATTAATTTCTGCTGAAATACCACCCGTAAAATCCAGACCAAGGTTTAGGCCCTTGGTAGCAATGAAGAAAATACTAGCAATAGTCAGTAGAATCGAGAAGATCGCCGCTGGTTTGGCAATCTTCATGAACGGGATGATGCGTTCATCATCCGGACGGCCATAAAGTTTTTGTTTCGGTTGAGTCACATCAGTCATCATCGATCTCCTTATATGCTCAACTTCTTCAAATTACGGCGTTTGCCATAAATGAGCTGGACAATCGCACGAGTCACTGTAATCGCAGTAAACATCGAGCAGACAATACCAATCATCAGGGTAACAGCAAAGCCTTTAATTGGGCCTGTACCAATCGCAAATAGAATAAAAGCAACGAGGAATGTGGTTAAGTTCGAGTCAAAAATAGTGTTATAAGCTCGATCATAACCCGCTACAATCGCCTGTTTAGGCGATGCTCCCCATTTCATTTCCTCACGTATTCGTTCACAGATCAGAACGTTAGCATCGACGGCCATACCAATGGTAATGACAATACCTGCAATACCCGGCAAGGTAAGGGACGCGCCAATCCACGACATGACTGTTAAAATCATGGCAAGGTTAAATACTAATGCGAAGTTGGCAATTAAACCAAACAGACGGAAGAATACCACCATCCAGATCGCGACCAAAATAAAACCGACTTCAGTCGATAATATCCCTTTGTCGATATTTTCCTGTCCCAGACTCGGCCCGACGACACGTTCCTCAACAAAGTACATCGGCGCTGCCAAAGCACCCGCACGTAACATTAATGCAAGTTCTGAAGCTTCTTGTGGAGATGCGAGTCCAGTAATACGGAACTGTGAACCCAATACAGCTTGAATGGTAGCGGCATTAATAACGACTGATTCTGTATATGGTGTGCGAACTTCAGTCTGTGCACCGGTTACAGGATCGTTCACATAGCTAATGCGTTGTTTATTTTCAATAAACAATACCGCCATTCGTTTGCCCACCGAATTACGGGTGGCATCTGCCATAAGTTTGCCACCCGCACTATCCAGTGTGATGTTGACTTCTGCACCGCCAGTATCCTGACTAAAACCAGAACTTGCGTTTTGCACACGTTCACCTGTCAAAATACGGTTACGATTCAGCAATAACTGACGACCGCTATCGAGTGATTCGTAAGCAAAAACTTCTGTGCCCGGTGGTAAAGGCTGGCCATTATATTTACCTGTATAGCGGTCAATATATTGATCGTTCTGGTCAGAGACTAAACGGAATTCCAGATTTGCTGTACGTCCAAGAACACGTTTGGCTTCTGCTGTATCTTGTACACCTGGTAATTCCACCACAATGCGGTTATTACCCTGAGTTTGTACCAGTGCCTCTGCCACACCCAATTCATTAATACGATTACGTAAGGTCGTTAAGTTCTGATTCACCGCATAAGACTGAATTTCCTGACGACGGGCATCGGTATAAGTCAAACGCAAGCTAGAACCGCTATCGGTTGCCATAGCCTGTTGCGTGAATTCATTGCCATTACGGCGCAAGAAATCCATTGCAGCATCACGGTCAGTATTATTCGTAAACTGAACTGTAATCGCATTATTATTGAGTGAAAGACTATTGAATTTGATATTGTTGTCACGGAATTGACGACGAATATCACTTGCCGAAGTTTCCATGCGTTGAGCGATGGCTTTGTCCATATCGACTTCAAGTAGGAAGTGGACACCACCACGTAAGTCAAGACCAAGTTTCATTGGTTTTGCCCCAATCTTCTGCAACCACTCGGGTGTCGTTGGTGCAAGATTGAGTGCAACCACATAGTTTTCACCCAAATCACGACGTAATACATCCTGTGCTTTAAGCTGATCTTCAGATGAACTTAAACGCAACAGAGCCGCATTGGTACTGAAGGTATTGTCATGGCTTGGAATGTTGGCAGTTTTTAAAATTTGCTCTGCTTTTTGTATAATGCTCTGATCAATTTGAGTACCGGCTTTGGCACCTGAAATCTGAACAGCAGGTTCATCTGGATACAAACTAGGCAGCGCGTAAAGTGTACTGATGATGAGTACAACCACAATCAGTACATATTTCCATGCAGGGTAACGCATTCGCTTTCTTCTTAAAATGAAAAAGTCGTGCAACATGCACGACTGTTTTTATGATTAAAGGTTATTCAGAGTGCCTTCAGGAAGAACTGAAATCACACTTGCGCGCTGAATTTTAACTTCATTACCACGATTCAGTTCCACTACAGCATAATCACCTTCGATTTTTGTAATACGGCCCATTAAGCCACCAGCAAAAACGACTTCACTGCCTACACCCAGACTTTCAATCAGAGAACGATGCTCTTTGGCACGTTTAGATTGAGGACGCCAAATAAGGAAATAAAAGATTGCAATAAATACAGCAATCATCAGTAAGTTGGTGACCATGCTTGGGCCTTGAGCCGCTGCTGGTGCTGCGTGAGCAGAAGAAATTAAAAAGCTCATTCTGATTTCCTAAACTAAAAACCTAAATTAAAAAAGGATTGTCAAATCCTGACAAAATACGAGTTTGTTCTGCAATTTACCTTGTCTTTTTGTTGAGCGCAAATCTAGTTGCGTCAATCTACTGGACACGGTGGAACTTCTAGACCACGACGGGTATAAAAGTCTGTCACAAATTCATCGAAAGTCCCGTTATCCAAAGCATTTCGGATATCTTGAGTAAAACGCTGGTAATAACGTAAGTTATGGATAGTTCCTAACATTGATGCCAGCATTTCACCACATTTTTCAAGATGATACAGATATGCGCGGGTAAAGTTTTTACACGTGTAACAATCACAATGTGGATCAAGTGGACTTTGATCATGACGATACTTGCTATTACGGATACGAACCAGACCGTCGGTCACAAAATAATGCCCATTACGTGCATTACGGGTTGGCATGACACAATCAAACATATCGATACCGCGACGAATCCCTTCCACAATATCTTCAGGCTTACCTACGCCCATTAGATAGCGCGGTTTGTCGTGTGGCATTTTGTTTGGAAGATAATCCAGAACCTTGATCATTTCTTCTTTAGGTTCACCCACCGATAAACCACCAATCGCATAACCATCAAAACCGACTTCAAGTAAGCCAGTTAAAGATTCATCACGTAAGTCTTCGTACATGCCGCCCTGAATAATACCAAATAAAGCATTTGTATTTTTCAGTTCATCATGGTGATGGGTTTTACAGCGTTTTGCCCAGCGCAAAGAAAGTTGTAACGACTTTTGTGCTTCTTCGTGGGTCGCTGGATAAGGCGTACACTCATCAAAAATCATCACGATATCTGAATTGAGTACCTGCTGAATTTCCATTGAAATTTCAGGCGACAAAAATACTTTAGAACCATCAATAGGGGAACGGAAGGTGACACCTTCTTCCTTAATCTTGCGCATTGCACCCAGACTAAATACCTGAAAACCGCCTGAATCTGTCAAAATAGGCTTATTCCATTTGATAAATTCATGTAATCCGCCATGCTCCTTGATCACTTCAAGACCAGGACGCAAATAAAGGTGGAAAGTATTGCCCAAAATAATCTGTGCCTGAATTTCTTCAATATCTCGAGGTAACATTCCCTTGACAGTGCCGTAGGTGCCTACTGGCATAAATACAGGAGTTTCAACGACGCCGTGTTCAAGGGTCAAACGGCCACGACGGGCGCGCCCCGACTGACCTAATTTTTCAAACTTCATGCAACTTTCCAAATCGAGGCGAAAAAACAGTTCGCTGATGGCTAAAATAAAGAGCGCTATTTTCCTAGATTTATGAGTGGAGTTCTACTACTAAATGTTATAAGCGCGATAAAAAGCCAAATTGTACGATCAACAGCATGTATGATTATTTTTTTATGCGTAAATTAAAGAAGTAGTCAATTACTCAAGGCTAGAAATCAACGACTTAAAAATTAGGACGATAATCAAAACTTTGTGCGGCAGTATGATCACGAAATGGGCGAATCGATTTTTTACCTAGAGTTAAGGTATTAATCATATTATTTGGAAACACTTCAATATGATTATTAAACAGTTCGACATTGCGGTTAAAGATGGTGATAGCAGCACTGACATTGTCATTTTGCTCATCAATCTCGTTCATCATGCGTAAGTAGATTTCATTGGCTTTAAGTTCTGGATAGTTCTCAACCACGACATTTAAACTACGCATCAATTCTTTATTTAAACTCTCAATCCGCTGTAACTGAGCAATGTCTGTATGTTCGACATTCAAATTTAGAATACTCTGACGCAATTCAGTTACTTTTTCCAAAGTTCCTTTTTCAAAACTGGCATATTGTTCAACCATGGGGGTGAGTTCATCCAATACTTTTAATTTTTGCCGTTCATAAGTCGCGACATCTGCCCATGCGCGCTTGGTTGCATTAAAATGCAATACAATTTTATTACGAATCAAAATACCAAAAACAATAATGATTAAAATAATGAGCAGAAAAATCCACAAACCCATTGTATATCCCCAAGATTTTTATTTTAAAAAAGTACTGAGATCAGAACACAGTTGTTCATAATGTTTTAATCGAAAGGTGCGTAAATGTCCACGTAAACTTGAAATATCCTGAATTTCCCGTGTTTTGGAACTCACCTCAAATAAATTAGCATCCCCTAAAAAACACATCATATTTTGATGAGAATGGAAAATCAGTTCACCTTTACGCGATTTAAAAAAATCAGACAAACGCAGTAATAATGCAGGAGTAAGTGTTTTGACCAATTGTAGTTGATCTATCCCGTAAATCTGTAGATGCTGATTAATCTGGATATCACTGCTGTTCCAGCGGACTTCGTATGGGAATCCAATGTCCCGACGTAAATTAGACACTGCAAGTCCGCGTAGTTCTGTCTCAAAGATAAAAACGCCCCATTGATTTTTTTCTGTACGACGAATAGTCACTTTGTCTCCATCTGCATCACGAATATGCGTTTCTTCGATGTAGATATATTGGAAAATAAAAGCAGGGTATTGATGGTTCTCATCATCACTGATATTTGCACTGGCATACCACGGAATTTGATTGGAGGTGGAACCTTTATTAAAGAGGGGAAAGCTGTTTTTAAGTTGATTAATCAACAAGGTTGAACTCATACCTAAAGGTAAATGTTCAGGGATTCGCCCAAATTTTAAATGGTAACGGGTTTCAATCGACTTTTCTTCCAAATAGCGAATGACTTCTTCAATGACATCATCTGTTTCATACAAAATAAACGCCAGAAAAAATAAGCCAATGGTGCAGAAAAGACCCAAAGCAAAAGGAAATCCAAAGTGAGGTAGGGCAAACATTAGCAAGAAACTGATGACACCCATTAACATCAGAAACTTGGGCAAACCATTATCAAAACGTAGAGTGGGGATATCTCCCCACGGATGCAGTTGATCAAGAATTTGCTGGTACGTTTCAGCTTTTTCACCGATATCCCAGAGTCGCGCGATATTACGAAATACATGCGCATTTTTTCTACGACGAATATGAAATGCGCGTTGTACGCTCGTGATTGGCATTGTGATGATTTACCTTGATTGGGTTTGATCGATCAGCATTGCATCGCCATAACTAAAGAAACGATATTTTTCAGCTACCGCATGCTGATAGGCTTTTAAAATATTTTCTCGATTTGAGAGCGCCGAAACTAACATCAATAATGTCGATTCAGGTAAATGGAAATTGGTAATCAAACGATCTACCACACAGAACTGATAACCGGGATAGATAAAAATTTGGGTATCACCTGTCCATGCTGCAATCTTACCTTGATGAGCCTGTGCCGCGCTTTCTAGTGCACGAGTCGCGGTCGTTCCAACGGCGATTACTTTATTACCCCTTGCTTTGGCTTGCTGAATCAAATCAACAGTTGCTTGAGGTACATCACACCATTCACTATGCATAGTATGATTTGTAATATCATCCGTTCGTACAGGCATAAATGTTCCCGCACCTACATGCAAGGTAACAAAAGTTTTTTGAATGCCTTTTTGCTCTAATTGCTTAAGCAGAGCTTCATCAAAATGCAGACTTGCAGTCGGAGCTGCGACACTGGCAATTTTTTCGGGATCATGAAATACAGTTTGATAACGTTCTGTATCGATGGCTTCGGCTTCACGATTAAAATACGGGGGAATCGGAAGTTGTCCATAACGATCCAATACCGATAAGATAGGTTCAGAGAACTCCACGACAAATAAGTTTTCATAACGGCCTTGTACCGTGACTTTTACACCATCAGTACCCACAAATAATTCTGCACCTGCTTTAGGCGTATTGCTGGCTTTTATGTGGCAATGTGCAAGGGTTTGATCCAGCATACGTTCAACCAAAACTTCAACTGCGCCACCGCTTGCACGTTTACCTTTTAAACGCGCTTTCATGACTTTGGTATCGTTTAAAACCAGTAAATCACCTTCGTCCAATAAATCTACAATATCTTTAAATAGGCGATCATGATATTGACCTTGATCGTCTAAATGTAAAAGACGCGAGGCACTACGCGACTCAAGAGGATAACGGGCAATTAATTCATCAGGAAGATCAAAGTTAAAGTCTGAAAGCTGCATAATACGGGACATTACAAAATTTGCGCCTAGTATAGTCTTTTTGGCTTTTGGAGGGGAGCTATGATGATTTTATCCTGATAAAAGTTTGTTTGCTGCAAAAGTAGGCAATAGTCAAAGACTTATCGTTGACAAGTTTTTTAAACGCGCTATTATACGCAACACAAAGCAAGCATCATACTCTCCCGAGGTGGTGAAATTGGTAGACGCGGTGGACTCAAAATCCACTGTCAGCGATGACGTGTCGGTTCGAGTCCGACCCTCGGGACCACTTATTAATCAATAAGTTATAAGAAAATTAATTTTTTTAAACCTTCAAATTTTGTAGACTTCTCTTAATCTGTAGCTCTTTTGTAGACAGTTGCTAATATTTCCATATCTATTCTATTATCGCCAAATGTTCTGAATTGTCAGTATTTATTACCGATCCTTAATTCACTTAGACGAGCGATTTGAAGTAACACAATCAAGCTTACTACCCATTTTTGAGCAATGGAACGTACAGATGTATTTGATTATTATTGAAATGTTTACAATCCGATTAAATGCCATTCGTATCAAAATGCGATAAGTCCAGAAGCCTATGAGGTAGTTTCAAACTGAGGCTGTTTTGTGTCTATGATACTAAGAATGATTCGTTGGCAGGGTACTAGATAACGGAAGGACTGGGGCTTCGAGTTTTGTGTGGTTATGCCTCTAGCCCCTGCTAATAAAATAAGACGGATAGAATTTTTTAGAATTGTGTTTTAACAGAAAAAGCGACTGTTCTCGGATCGCCTAAATAAGTACTGCTTGCCCAGTAATTTTTACCAGTTACATTTGATAATGTTAAATTAAAAGTAGTTGGGTATTTTGCGATAAGGGTCCTATATCGTGCCCCAATATCGAATAAAGTATAACTAGGAATTTTATCTGTATTCAAGCTGTTTCCGTATTTTTCACCTGTATAGTACGCCCCACCACTAATTGTTAAACCTTCAATTTGAGGCACAGCATATTCCGCATAGATTTTTGCCATTTTTGATGCTGCATTGGTTGGCTTGTTACCTTCAATTGCTTTATTTTCAGCTTTTTCAACATTTAAATCCATCAATGTTGTTCCGCCAAGAATAGTTAGATTATCCGTAATTTTTCCTGTTGCTGTGAGTTCTAATCCTTGGTGGATTTGTTCACCATCTTGGGTCAAAGTTGGTTTGGGTGTGGTTGTGTTATCTTCATAGCTATTTGCTTTTTCTATTCTAAATATAGCAGCAGTTAATAATACATTTTTATTTAGAGTATATTTTGCTCCAACTTCATATTGTTTACTTTTATATGGCTCTAAAATTTCACCTTCATTTTTATAATCATCTCCTACAGGTTCTCCCGCTTCTAAACTTTCTATATAAGTTACATAGGTCGTTAAATCTTCAAAGGGTTTATACATCAAAGATAATGTCGGTGTTAATTCTGATTTATCATATTTTGAGTCTTTTATACCATTATTATAATTTGTACTTATTACAGTAGCGTAGTTTGCCCCAATTAGCGCACTCCATTGGTCATTAAATACTATATCGTCGCCTATTAATATATTTTTATATTGTGTTTTCCAACTAGCTACTCTTCCTCCCTGTGGATTTGGATTTGCTGGAATAATGGTATTTTTTATTTCATCTAATGTTTTTTCAGTTAACCAATAATCACCAACATACCAATTTCTATCTCTTTTATATTTCATGTAACTTTCAGAATAGCCAATAGTTAAAAGATGATTTATTCCAAAAGTTTCAAATTTACTATCTAAATAAGCATTTCCTGCATAACTTTCAAATCCTTGCCCACCTTTTGGGAAGCGATATAGTAAAGCATTATATAAACCATCTGTTCTTGTATAAGCAAATGCATCACCAATAACATCTCTATCTGATGTTTCATAAAGAAGTGAACTTCTAAGTGTAAAAATATTATTTATATCCCATTTTAAACTACTAATAAATCTATTACTTTTTTCATCAGTTGATACAAAATCTGGTGAATAATTTTTACTGACATCAAGTTTTGGACGAGCTGTATTTGCTCCGATCACAAAGGGTAATTTTTGATTTATTCTATTTAAGTCTCTATATGCATAGTTAAAATCCATTATAAAATTATCTGTTGGCTTATAATCAAAAGCTAAGCTAATAAATTTTTGTTTTTTTCCAACATCTGCAACACTATCACCATTTTGATATAGGGCATTTATTCTATATCCAAAAATATTTTGATTATCTATCTGCCCACTTAAATCTAGATGTCCGTAGTATTGTTTACCCCCATAGTTTCCTATAGTAATACTTCTTTTATTTTCTAGCGTCGGCTTTTTCATCACATAATTGACCGCACCACCAACTCTTCCACCGCCATATAAAAATCCTGTTGCACCACTAATGGTTTCGATTCTTTCTAAATCTTCCATGGTTGTAAAACTATAAAAATCTGCTAAAGGTATTCCATTTATAACTGCATTGTTTGAGGAAAAACCACGAATGACTGTATTGTAGTTGCCTGAAGGTTGATCACCACCATCTTGCGTAATTGGATTCATCTTAAAAATTGGTGCCATGTCATTGGCTTGTACATTTTCAATCAAGTCTTGTGAAATTACTGTCATTGAATAAGGGGTGTCCTGTAAGTCTCTTTCTCCCCAAAGTCCCACCCCCGTTATTTTTTTAACTAGATAACCATTTTTGGCACTGCCATCTTTTTCAGCATTCACTGTGATGACAGGTAATTGGGTTGTATTACTATTCCTAGAAGTTGTTGCGGTTACATCAATTTTTTTAAGCTGCCCCACATTTCGGGTTTCTGACTTTTCTTGTTGTTCCAACTTTTTCAAACTGTAGACCGTACCATCAGAATTCTTAATGAGTTGTAAGCCACTTCCTGCCAAGGCCAAATTGAAAGCAGTATCGATATCGTAGCTACCTCTAATAGTTGGGGCGATCTTGCCTTTTAATAATTCAGGATCAGCACTCAGACTAACACTATTTTGGCGGGCAATCTGTGCCATAGTTTGCGACAGGGAGGCAGACGGAATGTTGTAAATATAACTTTGAGCAAATGCAGTTTGATGCATACATGCTACGACTGCAAAAGCGAGTACATGATAACGATGAAATGGCATATGGTTGTCCCCAGTAATCAACTAAAATTTTGTTGTTCACCTTATATGTCACTTGAGAAAGACAAATCCCCTCAGCAGATACCATTATTTTGAAATTTTTTTATTGCACGTTTCTCTGATCTTGTTTGGAAATATAGACTAGTCCTAGCTTTTTATAGATATTAATTGGTTGTGTGGTTTGCAAGACTTGCAGAATTTTATCTGTATCATCCAGATAAAACACACCATAAACTTTCATATTTTTGATGTCATCACTCACGTAAATCGTACCGTGATGATACGGCTTCACTAAATCAATAAATGCTGATAATGGCATATCTTCAACCTCTAAAATGCCATCTTTCCAGCTTGCCATATTTGAAGCTTTTGTAGGTAGCTCATGGATCTGATATTGATCTACACGGATGGAGTGACCTTGTTGCACCACTTTAAATTGATGTAAATTACTTGCTTTAACTGTATGTTCTAGTACTGCCAAGTCACTATAATCGGTATGTTGAGTGACCATAAACTCTGTACCAAGTGCCTGCATGTGCGCTTGTTTTGTATGAACGATAAATGGTCGTTGCTTATCTGCACTGACATTAGCAATTAATGCTCCATCCAGTAGATAAATATCCCGGTTATGTTGACTATACTCGATTCGGATGGCTGAATACGCTGCCAGAGTAATACTGCTACCATCCTCAAGTTGAATCTGTTTTTGTTCTGCTGTTCGGGTGTAATAATCTGCTTGTAGAAATGATAGAGGTCTAGTTTGTTGTAACCAGACGAAAGTACCCAAACCGATGAGAACAATGAAAGAGATACCACCCTTAATCATTCGTTTAATATGTTGTTTATTTGACTGTAGAACAGATTGGGTTACTGCCTTAATCGGTAATTTTGCATCTAGACTCTGTTGCTGCAATTGCTGAAAGGGCTGATCAACACTTTGATGTAATTCTTGCCATACGTGTTGATTTTTGGTGTTTTCATCTAACCATAATGCAAAATTTTGATGATCTTCTTGGGTTGCCAGACCAGATTCTAATAACACCATCCAGTCGATCGCTTTAAGCATCACTGGATCTATGTCTTGTTTGGATGTATGGGAGGATGGATCGTTAATCATTCAGCATAGTTTTACGTTGCAGTAAACAATGAATTGTAGCTTGTTTGATATAACGTTCAACGCTTGCTAAAGAAATACCCATAATTTGGGCAATTTCAGGGTGGGTTAAAAGTTCCAGTTTTTTAAGTAAAAAAGCGTGTTGTACAGATAAGGGTAAACCATCCAAGAATTGATCAATCTGAATAAGAGTATCTTGAATCAAGCATAATTGATCAGCAACAATACTATCCTGTTCTATGCCAACGTCCTGTAAGCTTTGTAAATAAGCTCTTTCAAGATCTTGTCTACGCCAAAAATTAAACAGTTTGCGTTTGGCAACGGTGAGTAAAAATGCTCGATACTCCTGAATGTTTTGAATCTGCTGCGGTTTTTCAATAATTGTCACAAAGGTATCTTGAACAATATCTTCAGCAGTGTATTTATTGTGCAATTTCTTAGACAACCAATGACATAACCATTGATGATGGTCTTGATAAAGATGCTCAACAAGATTAGCCATAATGCAACTGGAATTCTTAAATAATAATTATTCTCAATTTTAGCCTCGTTCTCATCATTGTGCAATTAAATAAAATGAATGTCTTATTTAATAGAAAAGGGTGAATTAGATCTAACCCTTCTTTAGATGGAACTTCTTGGCACAAACTTTCTTTCATTGTGGCTCAGAATGAATTGATTTAAATAAAAACCTTTTGCCTGATCCATCTAAAAAGTTTTAATTAATCGTATTTACAAGGAGCTTTCCAACCATACAGCGGTTGAACAAGCCACAGATTCATATTGGCAAAATGCATTAAAGTGATTTGATGCCTTGCCAGAGAGTCTGATGTATTTTTACGATCATTCGACAGATCATGGTAGACACAACATCTAATGTACTCGGAATTCTGGATGGTATGGGCGATTGTACAAATCTAGATAGTGAGCCACTTTTAAATGGTGATTTACAAAATTTGTTCTTAATCGAAGAAGAACTGCAAAATTTAGCTAATTCAGTACTTTCTAGTTTGTAAATCAAAATCAATTGAATTGGCTGAGTTTTCAAATGGATAGTGTCGTAATTATGTTAGCTCGTAAAGAATCACTCCGATAATGACTACATTCCAAATAATTTCAAATACATAACATCCTAATGAGAATCATGAGGCTCTTTTGAGATCACATGAAAATATGAAAACATAGCCTGCCATTCAATTTTGAGCAGGTTTTTTTATGCCCAAAATTTAAGGAGTCGAGCGATGAGCTTGAGCTGTCCCTTTTGTCATTCAACAAATGTGATGTTAGTTGAAGCAAGTACACAACAATCAACGACCACCTTATCTAATTTGGTCACCCCAACCACATTGGGTGCATTGGGAACCACAGTCGCAAAGTCTTTTAATCTACCGCCGATTGTTGGTGGAATCGCAGGAACAGTTTTGGGAAGTGTATTGAATTCATTCACTGAACAAAGCGCACCATCACAACAGAATTTATGTTTCTGCCATAACTGCTACCAAAAGTTTCCAAGTCATCTACTGCATTAAATGAATTCAAGCTAAACAGCTTTTCATTCATACAGATTCAAATTTCATTTTCAAATTAAAAGGAATAAAAGCATGGCACATCAAATTGAACAAATGGCCTATGTCGGTGAAACCCCGTGGCATGGTCTAGGTAATCAGTTGACTCAAAACCAACCCATCGAAATCTGGGCACAACAAGCAGGCATGGATTGGCGTATCGAATCTTCCAATGTCAGTTACATAGCGCAGAATGAAAAGGGGCAAAGCATCATCATGCCTTATAAAGAACAGCGAGTTCTGTATCGTTCAGATACTCATGCACCGTTATCAGTCGTCAGTCAACGCTTTCAGGAAGTTCAGCCGAGAGAGATTTTAGAATTCTATCGTGACCTGACTGAGCAATCAGGCTTTGAACTGGAAACCGCAGGCGTGCTCAAAGGCGGTAAAAAGTTCTGGGCATTGGCACGTACAGGACAAACATCGATGTTAAAAGGCAAAGATGTCAGCAATGGCTACATTCTTCTTGCTACTGCTTGTGATGGAACATTGGCAACTACGGCACAATTTACATCCATTCGAGTGGTGTGTAATAACACTTTAGCCATTGCCCTAAAAGGACAAAACAGCAGCGCAGGCGTGGTCAAAGTCCCTCACAGTACCAAGTTTGATGCAGACAAGGTTAAACAGCAACTCGGTATTTCTGTGCGTGCATGGGATGAACACATGTATGAGATGAAACAACTGAGTCAGCGTAAAGTCACTCAGTATGAAGCTGCTGCTTATTTCGATGCCGTGTTTAATAACACCACCATGAGTAGCATGAGCATTGCAGACCAAGAGGACAATATCATCCAGTTCTATCGAGATGTCGCTACCCAAGCGCAAGCCAATGGAAAAGAAAAATCTGAACCGAATGCTAAGTCTATGAGTCGAGCAATGGAGATGTTTAACGGTCAGGGGCGAGGTGCAAGCCTCTCTTCATCCAAAGATACCGCCTATGGATTACTCTGTTCGATCACGGAATTTATCGATCACGAACGTCGAGCCATGAGTAACGATCATCGACTTGATTCAGCTTGGTTCGGTGCAGGCGCAGCCATGAAACAACGAGGACTGGAACAAGCGTTAAGCATGATTTGATCATGTAAAAAACTAAATTTCAGCCATGGAAAGTTAGACCTAACTGAGCATTTTTAAAGATAATTTTAGATTTTAAAAATTATGAAAACCATCGCTTCGGCGGTGGTTTTTTTATGCCGATTTTTTGTGATCCACATCCTTTTATACCGCCAATTATACCGTTAAAAAATCAGGAATTAAACATGAATACAGCAATATTAAATCCATCGCTTCAACAGGCAAGTACGCCTTTTATTGCCCCAAAATTGTTTACTGCAAAACGTTTAGTCAACACTAAAAACATGACTCAAGCCGAATGGTTGGAAGTTCGTCGACAAGGTATTGGTAGTAGTGATTGTGCCGCAGCGTGTGGACTCAATCCCTATATGTCGATGCTTGAACTATGGATGATCAAGACAGGACGAGTCAAACAATCCATTGAAGATGAAAGTTCAGGTCATGCACCTTTATATTGGGGCAAACAACTTGAACCTTTAGTCGCTGAATATTACAGCATGCACACCAACAATAAAGTCCGTCGTATCAATGCAGTGCTGCAACATCCCGAAGCAGATAAGCATTTTATGTTGGCGAATCTGGATTACTCGGTCGTAGGCAGTGATGAAGTCCAGATTTTAGAATGTAAAACCGCAGGTGAACATGGTGCAAAGTTGTGGCGAGATGGTGTGCCTCTCTATGTACTCTGCCAAGTACAACATCAATTGGCTGTGACAGGTAAACAGGCAGCCCATATTTGTGTACTGATCTGTGGACATGAAAGCCGTATCTATAAAGTCACACGCAGTGAAACCGTGATTAAGCACATCATTAATGCGAAACGTTACTTTTGGGAATGTGTCGAAAAAGATACACCACCTGATGTCGATGCCAGTGAATCGGCGGCCAAAGCCATTCAACAGCTCTACCCTCAACATGTGCCATTAACCGTGGAAGACCTTAGTCAAAACGAGCACGCCAACCGATTATTTAGCCAATTGTTGAAAGAGAAGCATCACATTGAAATCCACCAAAACAACTTTGATGAAACCAAACATCAAATTCAGATGTTGATGAAGGATGCGGAACGAGCGACTTTTGCCACAGGTTCAGTCACATGGAAGCGATCTAAAGACTCCATTGCTTTAGATAGCAAAGCGGTACTTAAACTGCATCCTGAATTGATCAATGAATTTCCGCAAAACAAAGCAGGGACACGACGTTTTCAAATCTATAGCGATGATGACTGACTCTATCTAAACCATACATCTATATCACTCACTATATATAGATGAAATATCCATTCTTCCCAAAAGCGCAAAAAAACCACCCCCGATCTACCGACTCCCGAAGGAGCGATAGACCAACAATGGCGGTTTTTGCGAAGTCGTAGCTTTTCATATTTCTGTTTACTTACATAACAAGGGGTATGCAGTAAAATTTTATTTATAGGACAAACAACATGATCAAAGGTTTAGCGATTACACCGCCAATACTTGGCAGAATCAGTATTGGTAAAGTGGTCGAAAAGAATGGTAAACGTCTGCCTGAAAAGGATGACCAATTTACCATTACCAGCCAAATCCAAAATAAAGAGGGTTGGGTGAAACATCCTTTAGATGAACAGCTCAGAGCTAAAGCACCCAATCAAAACCAAAAACTCAGAACCATTCCAGTACGCATGATCTTTAATGATCCTGAACTCAATCTACGAGCAGAGTACAGTTTATTTGATCGACAAACAGGGCGACCTGTTTGTGTCGGCAATGGTGAAACGTGTCAGCGACTCACCAACCAAGGGGTAGAACAACATCCATGTCCATCTCCTGATTTATGCTCATTAGCACAAGGCGGTCACTGTAAGCCTTATGGACGTTTACATGTCAATTTAGATGAAGCAGATGAACTAGGCACCTTTATCTTTAGAACCACAGGTTTTAATAGCATTCGGACTTTAGCAGCACGACTGAGTTATTACCATGCAGCTTCTAATGGCTTACTCTCGTGTTTGCCACTGCAATTGACTTTGAGGGGCAAGTCCACCACACAAAGCTATCGTACTCCTGTGTATTACGTAGATTTAACACTACGTGATGGTATCAACCTTCAACATGCAACTCAAACAGCAAAAGAAATTGATCAGCAAAGTAAGCAGAGTGGGTTTTATCAGGAAGCTTTGGATTATGTGGCACGGCAAGGTTATAGCAATGCAAGGTTTGAGGTGAATAGTGAAGAGGGGCTAGATATTGTTGAAGAGTTCTATACAGATGAATCCAGATCAGAACAGCAGCAAGCCCATGATTTGACCCATGTGCAGGATATTCACAAAGGATTAATGCAGAGTGTGAGAGCGGTGAATTAAGTTGATTAGGGAGCCTATGCTCCCTTACTTTGATATCCCATTTTTTTATTTAAATAAGTCAAACTTATTTATCGATATGATCATTTACCATTAGTCATAAACTTAAAAAATAAAAGACAGTTCTGTATGGAAAACAATCTAAAAAAGCGTAATATACGAAATTAAAACTTAAAAATAACTTAAAATGTACATATTGATTTTCATTTACGTTTTGCTAGAGATACACAAGGAAAGCCCTCTATTATCAATGTATTGGGGGAGCAGTCACCCGTACGCACAAATAAATTACGTGAGCTCATTACACTGGTTAATGAGAATGAGTGGCGTACTCCTAATATTCCAATTCTACAACTCAAACTGCCTTATTGTTTTATCGCTGATGAAGTGGTGTATCTCACTCAACTGGATGCTTTTGGACATTACCGTAAAAATCATTTGCCGGGCACAATTTTTGGTGGGCGGTTTCCCATCCATATTTGGCCTCGTCCGTTGATGTGGGCATTTGAATGGCATGACACATCAAAGGATTTGATCTTAAAAAGAGGTGAACCTTTATTTTATTGTCAGTTTGATGGTTATGATCCATCACGCACGATAAAACTGCTACAGGCTGAGAAAACACCTGAGCTGATGCACTATATGGATCAAATCTCTGGTGTGGTGAATTATGTGAATCAGACATTTAGTTTGTTTAATGAGGTTGAGAAAGTGAGACCAAAAAAATTATTAAAGGTGGAAAAATGAAAACAAAAAACTATAGACCATCAAAAGGTTTTATATGGGCTTTACTTCTAGTTATTTTTACAGCATGGCTTTTATATAAGTGCGTTCCTTTAACAGAAAAAAGACAGGAGCAAGCGATTAAAGGGGAAATGGATTATCAAAGACGTAAAGCTGCGGAAAATTTTGATAAATATACAGGTGAAGATATAGCCAGGCTACCAAAATTTGACTCTCGTAAATATGCTTTAATGAAACGTAATGGTCGTTTTTGGTTAATACCAAGAGAATATTATGGTGCTAATGGGCTTACTATCAGAGTTGGAGATATTGATAAGCTAATGAAAAAAAATGGAAAGATAATATTGTGATGGAAGATGGGTTTCGAGTTTTTATGTACTCACCTCAATATTATAATCGTAAAGCTGATTATTTGAGTAGCGATATGGCATGTAAGTCAGATACATTTAGGAAGCTTTTTAAGTGGAATGGAATTATTATTAATATTGATGCTAATACCTATTCGAAAAAAATTACAGATAATCAATATTTAGATGTTTGTTTAACTGCATTAAAAATTTTAAATGAAGAAGTAAAGGAAATACATTATTTTAACTAAACTTAGTCAAGTACATATTGATCAAATTGCTGCTGTACATGATAAGGCAGATGTTGAAAAAAATGTTTTCTAAATAGTTTGTAAATAAATTAAATTTAACCAAATTTTAATTTATTAAAAAGGTAGAGATGATAATGAAAAAATATAGACCCTCAAAAGGATTTATATGGTGTTTATTTTTACTTATTTTTATGGTGTGGCTTTTACCTAAGTATATACCTTTAAAAGAGAATGAGCAAAATATTTCTATTTCTAATAAAGTTGGAAGTGAAAAACGTATTATAGCAGAGAAATCAAATAGTTTTACAGAGGAAGATATAAGGCGACTACCTAAAGTAGACCAAAATAAATATACAATACAAAAATGGGGGGGGCGTTTTTTTATTATTCCAAAGGAATACCACAGTTCCTTTGGTCTTCATTTTTATTATCCAAAAGATATTCAAGAAATGATAAGAAAAAACCCTCATGGTGATTTTAGAAATAATAAGGATATTCAGAATGGAGGAGTTTCTATTTATATTGGTTCTCCACAACAAGCAGCATTAGGTGGGCGCTTCTCTGATATAACAAATGAGCCATGTATAGAACATATGGGAAGATTTAAATGGAATGGTTTATACATAATTTTAGATGGAAAGCCGATGGGGGTAGGTATACCAAATAAAGAAGAATTATTTGCCAAACAACGTAAGGAAATATGTTCAATCGCATTGAACTTATTAAATACTCAAATGAAGGAAATTTACTATGTCAACTAATTCAACATAGGGTCAAGTGACAACAGTAGCTTATTGTTGACCTTGAACAGTGTGAATAGCAGTTTGAATGATTTAATTAATAATCAGCAGATTTTAATCTAAACATAGTCCATAACCACCATCAAGAAGCGCGGCCTTTTTGATGGTTTTTAATTCTAGGAATTAAAACTTTTGATGATATTTTTAGAAATCTTATTTGTCATGTTTAGGTGTTGAGTATGAGTTCAGAATCCTTTGTGGTAGTCCAAAGAATAGAGGAGATTTGTCTAGGAAAGTGATAGCAGTCCACATAGAACCTTATTTTTATCCTACTATTCATTAATATCTAACAATTAAATTATTAGATATTTGTTCTATCAATGAAGATATTTTAAGTATTCAACCATTTTTACTTGTTCCCTATACCAAGTCATAATTTTTATAGATCCATCCTCATACTGAGCACGGTTACAGGGTAGCTATAAAGGATTACAGTAGTCAGTGCAATCAAAGAATTGAAAAATATAAAAGCTTTATATCAATATTTAGATTTGATCTTGTTAAAAAAATGACTTAAAAGTACATTGTTTTTTTATCAATTTTCTTTTGAAAAGTGTTTTATGTCACATAATTTTGTGTATTATGTAGGCGTAATGAAAAAAAGTTTTGTTTTATTGTAATTAAGTCAAATCTGTTAGAAAGTAAAGTTAAATCACGAAGCATAACTTTTTTCGATCATTACATAAATTGTTTCTGTAAAAAAATTCAATTGATTTGAAAGGTTTCAGTGATGAAAAAACTTAATTTAGCTTTACTTGCAACAACTTTATGTACTGCTGGTGCAACGACGTCTGTGTTTGCTACCGATGGTACGATTACAATTAATGGTCGAGTCATTACTAGTACGTGTACTTTAACGGGCGGTGGTACGGCTGGTGCTGGTTCACAGAACGTGACTGTAACACTTCCGACAGTACCGAATTCAGCATTTGCAGCAGCAAACAGTACAGTTCAGGCGACTAATTTTAATTTATCACTAACAAATGCTGCTGGGACTGCTGCATGTGATGCAGTGACTGTTGCGGGTCTTAAAGGGATTACTCTAGGTGGACCTACAAATTCAGCTCAGTATGTAGCTGGCGATACAACTCGATTGGTTAATACGGTTTCAGGCTCAACAGTAAATACCCAACTTAAATTGGCTTCAGTAACTACCCCTATTGATTTTGCTTTAACGAATCAATTAACAAATAGTAATGCGACAACGACCACAAGTGGTATTTGGAATATGCAGGCACAATATTATTCAACTACAGCAACACCTGCTGCTCAGCAGGTAAATTCTGTTGTTAACTATATTTTGAACTACAACTAATCCTTTAAGTTTGAGGAAAAATATGCGTAGGTTCAGTTTTATTCTTTCGATATTCTTGATTAGCCATTATACAAATGCTGGGGTAAGCATAGATGGTACTCGCATTATTTTTCCTTCCAATGCTAAAAGTGTCAGTGTGCAATTACGTAACGAGTTTGCTACGCCGGCGTTAGTACAAACATGGATTGATCAGGGGGATATGAGCAGTATCCCCGCGGCTGATCAAATTCCTTTTGTGCTTACGCCACCTTTATCTCGTGTCGAGTCTAAAAAAGGGCAGATTATCCGAATTATACCTACTGGTTCACCTACTTTACCGCAAGATCGTGAGTCCTTGTACTGGTTCAATATGTTGGATATTCCTCCTGAGGATCCGGCAAACGAAGGTAAAAATATACTTACCTTTAATGTGCGTAGCCGTATCAAACTATTTTACCGTCCGACTAGTTTAAAAATGTCGTCCGATAAAGCATTTTCCAGTATTCGCTATAGCTACAATAACAGTACTCAATCTGTCACTTTGGATAATCCGACGCCTTATTTTGTCACAGTTACCAAAGCAGATTTTAAAAATCAAAGCCAAACAGCAAGCTATAATGCAGATGCCGTTATGCTGTCGCCTTTTTCACAACAAACATTGAATAAGTTTCAGTTGAAGTTTAAGCCTGATCAAATGAGTTATACCATTATTAATGATTTAGGCGGCAATCAGACTTTTGAGGTGAAATAAATAAACACTCACAGAGTATTTAACGGTATGAAAATCAGATATTCGAGTAGTTTTTTATTACTTATTCTCCTTGTAAGTAAGTCTTATGCTGTTTCTGAATCAGATATTTCCAGTCAGAATCCAGATAAAATATTGGCGCAAAATAATAAAAATATTTTAACGTTTAATTCTGCTTCATTATTTGGTGGGCAGAGTCAAAGTGTTGACCTATCGATATTTCGTAGTGCAAATTATGTTGCCGAAGGCACTTATATCGTAGATACGACAGTCAATGATCGTTCGATTGGTGAACTAAAATTATTGTTTAAGCATCTGGATGCGAACCCAACCGCAGTTTTATGTATCGATGCCGATATACTAAAACGTCTGGATTTGCAGTCACACTATTTGGCCTCATTGGCTAAAAAAGACTGCTTGACCATTAAAGATATTAGTCCAGATGCATATTATGATTTTGATTTATCGACTCAAAAAATTGCGATTTACATCCCTCAAAAATTTGTTATAGATCGACCAGAGGGTTACATTGATCCCGCATTATTTGATTCAGGCATTACGTCTGCTTTTATTGGTTATAATGCCAATTTTAACCAAAATGATCAGGAAGACAGCAAATATTTGGCATTAACAGCAGGCTTAAATGTAAACGGTTGGTATTTTCGTCATGCAGGAAATTTTGACTCGAATGATTCAGGGTTAGGAAAATATCGTTCTTATCAAAATGTAATTTACCGTGATATCACTGCGATAAATGCGCGTATAAGTGGAGGACAGTTTAATACATCTAGTCTACAAACTGAAAGTTTGCCAATCGTAGGGGTACAACTTGCTTCAGATTTGTCGATGCTGCCTTGGTCAATGCGTAGCTATGCACCTGTAATTGAAAACGTTGCAAATACCAATGCATTGGTTCGAGTTTTTCAAAATGGTCAAAAAATCTATGAGAGAACAGTTCCTGCGGGTCCATTTCGTATTACTGATTTAACATCTTTTGCCTCAGGGGCAATGACACTAGAAATTACAGAGAATGGCGGCGAGAAGAAAACTTATATAATTCCCGTACAAAATAATATGAATTTATTAAAGTCAGGACAAAAGACATTTAGTATAGCGCTTGGAAATTATAAAACTATTGAAAAATTGACTAATGATAGTGTGCTACAAGGTAGTTATAACTATGGTTTAAATAATTATTTAACACTATTGAGTGGGCTCAATTTAACTCAAGATTATCAGGGAATATTGCTGGGAGCAGGCTTAAATACCTTTTTGGGCGGGATAAGTATCAAATCAAGTGCAAGCCGCGCTAAATGGCGGGATCAGGACTATAATGGTCAAAAAATTGCGTTGGACTATTCTTATTATCTTCCTGCATATAAAATGAATTTTTATGCCAATGCGCAAACTCAAACACAACATTATTTATCAGTATCCAACCTACTTTCTTATAAAAATTACAATTATTTAAATACGGATGAATTAAATGATTTATATTTAACGGCAGATTTAAGGAATCAGATCAATTTTAGTTTAAGTAAGAGCTTCGATAATCCGAAAATGGGAGCGTTTAGTCTAGGTTTTTTAGTAAGTGACTATTGGAATAGCGATAATAATCGGTATCAATATAATCTGAGTTATGGCAATTCATGGAAACGCATGTCTTATTCGATTGGATTCTCTCAAACTAATTATAAAGAGAACACTTTCGACAAGGATCGAAGTGTTTATGTCAGTCTTTCTTTACCTCTCGACTTTCGTAAGTCTAATCTCAACCTTAACTCGACCTATCAGCATGATGAACAACAGGGGCGTGATAGCGATAGCTTTGGCGCTTATTTGTCTGGTACAGCAGGTTATAATAACAATCTTAACTTTGGGATAGGGGCAACGTCCAATCGTTATGATGGCAGCACCAATAATTCATACAATGCCAATGTAAATTATTTATTGCCTCATGTGAATTTAGGAGCAACTGTTTATCATGGTAATCAAGATACTCAATATTCACTTTCAGCACAGGGTGCAATTGTAGCGCATCGCTACGGTATTACGGCGACTAATACGGCAGCAGATACTTATACTATTATTCATGTCGATCAGGGTGCTGGTGCGAGTGTTGAAAATGCATGGGGTATAAAACTTGATCGTTGGGGGAATGCAATTTATCCAAATGCTTCTGCCTATTCGATCAATACACTCTCTATTAATCCAGATCAATTACCCCCTGAAATTACTTTGGACGGTAACCAAACTAAAGTGATTCCGCGTATGTATAGTTCAACCCTTGCGACTTTCAAAGCGAATCAACAAAGTAATATTTTAATGCGCATTTATAGTAAAAACACACAACAGTTTCCTATGGGAAGTCGTATTGAAACGTCAAGTGGTCAGTTAATTGGTTTGATGGGGCAATCGAATCAATCCTTACTTACCCATGATATTCGTGATTTAAAAGAGCCTTTAAAAGTCATATGGGGAGATCACTTAAAACAAAGCTGCAATATTCCTCTAACAGAATTTAGTTCGGTGGTGAAGAAAAAGAATAGTCAATTAGATATTATTAATATGGAGTGCCATTAAATGTATAAGAAAATAGCGCTAGTCTTGATGTGTCTATTGGCTTTTGCTTCCAAAAGTCATGCAGTCTGTACTACCAGAACTAACCCTGTTAATTTTGCTGCAAATCTAACTAAAGCACAAAGCGATAATGCTTATCTACAGCTTGTATCTCAAACCATCGCTGCTTCATCACCTCAACCGATTGATTCATGTAGTGGATCAGGTCCGAGTACTTTTACTATGAATGGAGTAACTGACTTAACGACTAGTAGCACAATTTCTAAAGATGGTTATACCTATTATCAGATCCCTTCTACTAAAATTACGCCGTCAGTAGCCTCGGCCAATATCAAAGTCTATATCGCTTTTAGCATCAAAGATAATCAGGATGCTGCAACGGAATTCTGGATCAATAGTGCAACTACCTCTTATGAGTTCTATACAGGCACTAGTGATACGCGTGGCTTGCGATTACAAAATGTCCGACTATTGGTATCGGGTTTGGGAAATACCGCAGGGACCTATACGATTTCAAATTTAAAATTGGGTAATTTTTCTGCAAAAGGTTCTGCTAGCACTACTGCAACTACATCAATCGTACTAACAAATTCTACCTTTCAAATTACAAAATCCACTTGTGTAATTAATAATGGTGCAGCAATTAATGTTACTTTGCCTACTGTACCAAGTAGTAGTTTTACTGCGGTAGGTCAAACTGTGGGGGATACTTCATTTACAGTGAATGTCAGTGGCTGTAGTTCAGATGATACTAGCAAAACGCTGGTTGCTTTGTTAACTGATAATAATAATGCGTCTGCAAGTAATACAAGCGGATTATTAAAAAATACCTATTCTAATAATGTTTCGGTGCAAATTACCGACAGTGCTGGAAGCGCTTTACCGATTGCTCCAAAAAGTATTGATAATTCAACTAGCTTTTTTAGTTTTGGGACCATTGGATCTGGTGGCACGGTTTCTAAAGCATTCAAAGCGCGTTACTATTCCAATGTTGCTGCTGTACCTGCAACGCTTGTACAAGCGCAGGCAACTATTACGCTGATTTATAATTAAAATAATTTTTTTTGAAAGTTTTTAATATTCTTCTTTGGTTGAGTAAATAACTGAACAGCATGTGTTGATTGCTAGAGCTAAGGAAAACCTTATGCCCATAAATACACAAACCGAATAGGTTAAGTAATACATATCAATAGAAACACAGAAATAGGATATAAAATTAGAAAATTTTTAATTCGTTTAGACACGTCCAGTAATGGAAAAAATCATATTACTTGTTAATATAGTTTTTATTTAATAAGAAATTAATTTGTATTGAAAAAAATTGATATTATAATCACAATAAAATTATAAATAAAAATAATTTGACATTGATACTTGATTAAAAAGATTAAGCATATTTATTTTTTGACTTGTTTCTAAAATAGCTAGCAATAGCAGCGCACATTAATCCACCGATAACAGCTAGATGTTCGAGTGCAAAATACATTGAAATATTAGCTTGATGGCCTATCATTGCCCAAAAGTGATGGACTATAAAAATGGTGAGCAAGAGAAATATTCCAACTGCACCTAACCATAAGAAACGATTGCTCAAGATCAAAGCTGAACTTGCTAATAATACAAACGCCGAAGCATAATTAAAAAATCCATGCGGGTTCTAATCCTGCCGCACTCATTTCTTGGAAGCTACTTTCAGTATCTAGGACTTTAGCTAGGCTGGAGCTTAGAAATAAAATAACTAAGAAAATTCGAGAAACATTCCAAAAGAATTACTTAAATCCTGCAATAGCAGCTAATTTAATTGAACCAATAATCCCAAATATGCCGACAAGTCCAAAGAAAAGGTATCGTACACTTAGTAATTATCAGAATTTTTGTAATGAACTAAATGTAAATATAAAGTCTACAAAAAAAATCTGTAGCTTTTCTGTAGACTGTAAGATTGTTTTTTAGTGATCTGAACTGTTGTGGATTGTCAGTGAATCTTTGGGTATATTTATTAAAAACAATGAGATATGTTGTTTGTTGTTGTGGTGTGTTTTCATGTATTTGTATAAATCATGGAACTCAAAATCCACTGTCAGCGATGACGTGTCGGTTCGAGTCCGACCCTCGGGACCAAGATTCAGAATCTTATGATTCTCCAAAGCCCCAAGCCTTATATATCAAAGGTTTCGGGGTTTTTTTGTTATCGTAGACCAGTATTTACTAAATTCTTCATTATTAAAAGACTAAATAAGCAAAAGAAAACGCTTTCATCGTATCTGTCATTTTTTCACCAATGCGGACTTACATGTTGAAACATTGCCATAAAATTTAACAACTGATAAAGTTTATAGCAAAAAAACTATGCTATATACAGGTTAAGGATAAACATAGGTTAAAAATCATGACGACGCTTGAAATCAAAGTCAAAGACCAGTTTGATCAACTGTATGATGCAAAAGCTACAATCAAGGAGCAGCAAAATACACCCGAAGGTGAGCCATTAAGCTTATATCAACGCGTTGAAAAAATTGAAGTGGATGAGGAAATTATTCTACCCTCTACAGAGCTTTTATTTGAAAGTCAAAATAGTAATCGTATTTATAAAATAGTCAGTCAATAAATTTTTAAAATGGCTTTATTATCTATAAAGTTAGCCATACCCTAAGTAATCATCTGGTATGGCTTTTATTTTTTAAGATTTAACTCTATTACGACCTTCTGCTTTTGCTTCATATAATTTTTCATCAGCGAGCTTAAAAACACGTTTAATGTCACGGGCAGAATTAGGCCAATGTGCAAGGCCAACTGAAACTGTCACTTTACCAATGTCAGGAATCACTGTGTTTGCAATCGCTTCCCGAATACGTTCAGCGACCATAACACCAATTGATGAGTCAGAGTTGGGTGCCAATATAATAAATTCTTCGCCTCCGATACGGCAGCAGGCATCAATATCCCGAGAAAAACCCTTAATTTTTTCTGCAATAATTTTTAAGACCTGATCGCCATTTTCGTGTCCATAGACATCATTTACTTTTTTAAAATGATCAATATCAAGAGAAATTACAAAAAAATGAGTTTCAGATTTAATAAATTCATCTAAAAATAGTTCCATTCCTCGTCGGTTATAAAAACCTGTAAGAGGATCCGTATTTACATAAAAATTTAATTCAGAAATTTTCTGTTTAAACTGTTGCGAACTTAGCAATAAGGATAATTTAAATCTGAGGACTTCATAATACCACGGATCAATTTCCTTAATTTTATGCTCTGTTGTAGATGCATTTAAATGACTTGCCATTTTGGCAAGTTGGGCTAAAGGATCTGAAATTAAATAAGAAATTCTCCAAACAATAAAAAATATAAACAGATAAAAAAACAACATTCCCGCAATGATTTTCACAATAATTGAAGAGGCTTGTGCCAAAAGTTCGTGCGTTGGCTGTTGAGAAACTACAATCCAGTTGGTGGTTGGGATATGTGCAAAACCTGCCAAATTATCTTCACCCTGACTATTGGTGAGTCGGATTTTTCCATTTTTCTGTTTCATCATAGTTGTTAGTCCAGTATTTGGGCTAACTAAAGTACCAATACGTTTTTCATCTGGATGAAAAATAATATGTTGATTACCATCAATGACATACATATAACTATTTTTATAGCCATATTTCATGGTAAGTAATTCATTGAGAATATTATCTTTTTTGAGATAAATCGCAGCACCGATAAAACCTAAATAGTGTCTATTTTGATCAAAAATAGGTTGTGATAAAAAAATCACCAGATTCTTTTTGATCGAATAGTAGGGCGGCGTCACTATCGTTGTCTGATTTTTTAGTGACATTTCAAAGCCCAAGGTATGATTGACTACTTGTTTATTTAGCTTGAGTTGCTCAGGTGCAAAACTCCGTATATTTCCATGTTGATCAGCAATAATTACACTATTAAAGTAGTCAGACTGAAATTTCAGACGATCAACTTCAGCTTGTAATGCTTTTTCATTTCCAAATGACTGCTCTAATTGTTTGGCGCTGTAGTCAAGTTCTTTCAGCATGATTTTAAAGTGACTATTTGTTCCTCTAGCAATTTTTGAGGCATATTCCATGTTAACTGAAAGCGAGTTATTAATAAGTTGATTTTTTTGAATATAGTAGTTAACAAGTAAGGAAATAATGAACAGACTAAGTACACTAAAAATAGCCAGAAATAAAATTAACTTTCTTAGATTAAGTTGTAGAGAATGAATTAATTTTTTGAAAATCATGGAATAAAAAAGGATCTGACTTTGCTGCCTATAGTATATTTTTTGAATAATTTAATCGAATAAAATATTTAAAAATAGGTGGCTAATTTTCACACTTAAAGTCTAAGAAAAAAACTAAAATTATCAGAAACTTAAGATTGTTTTACCCTTATAATTGATTTTTTGGTAAAAATTTGATAAATGTAAGTTGTATAATGTTTTTAAGTTTTATCTTTTCGTTGTTTTATTTTCATTCTCCATATTCTATTCATAATAATCAAAATCTCCATGAGGCGGACCATGAGTTTACAGTTGTTAGAGCTCGATCAGGCAGATCAGCTAAGTGCTTGCCGCTTATCGCTACTCCTTGGTCTAAAAAGTGAACATAATCTGATTCAACAGTTTTTAGAATTTGGTAAAAACTTGATAGGGTCTCAGAAAGCAATTTTATGTTTTCATGAAGAAACTTATTTTTGGCATCATGCTGATCATAAAATTCACGCAGTGCTTAAGCTACAAAAACGTAATAATGCGCAGTTTTTCAAAGATAAAGTTTTTATTGATCAAAACCATCCGCACTATATGGATTTTTCAGCCTATATGAGCGAAGGTGGTGTAGATCATCATCGTATTATTGCTTTGAATATTCTAAAAAATAATGAATCTGTTGGAGTTGCTTTGTTTTTTGATGATGAGCAGCAGGCATTTGATCCTCTCAAAATTTCAATGCTCGCTGAACATGGAATGAATTTTTCTCGTTATCTTGAGCTAAAATATAACCATGAAATTCTGAATGAACTTTATGAACAGCAATGTGCTCTGAATTTTAGTAAAACTAAATTTTTCTCGATTATTTCGCATGATTTACGCGCACCCTTTCATGGGTTATTGGGCTTTTCTGAGGTGCTTGCAAAAGAGCGTGAAACTTTAGATGAGTCAAGTGTTCAAAATATCGCAGATTATCTTTATGACACTTCGCAGTCGACTTATAACTTATTAGAAAGTTTATTGGAATGGGCGATGGCTGAAGGTGGACGCTTTGTGTATCATCCGATCACCTTTAATCTTAAACAAGCCACATCGATTGTGATTAAAGTTTTAAATACTTTGGCAATTAAAAAGAAAATTGCTCTGATTGAAGAAATTCCAGAGGATCTCAAAGTCTATGCTGATATTAATATGATTACTTCAGTCATTCAAAATCTGGTTTCCAATGCTTTGAAATTTACCCATGTTGACGGTACGGGTAAAGTATATATTCAAGCCTTACACGGTGAGACAGGCGTTGAAGTGTATGTGCGAGATACTGGACTTGGTATGACTGAACAGCAAATGGAGAATATTTTTCAGCCTCGTATTACTGTAAGTTTTAAAGGCACCGAAGGTGAAAAAGGGGCAGGTTTAGGTCTCACTTTATGCAAGAGATTTGTTGATTTAAATCGCGGTCATATTTCAGTGAATTCCAAAGAGGGAGAGGGGACAACCTTTAAGGTAATTTTACCGCACGCACCAGAAATCAATGAACTCATGGTTGAACAAAAAACTACCAATGAGACAAAAATGGTTTAAATTGATTTCGCTAAATTCGCCTGCAACTGTTATAACTATTTTCAAATAAAAGTTGCAGGTTTGTTATGAATACTGAGCAGTTGCAAAAAACATTAAGAGCCAGCCAATACGCTGAACAAGTATTGAGTCTACATCAAGCGGCTTTAGAACAAGATTATGCAATTGATCAGTTTAATCATACGCTCAGCACACACGATATTTTTCAACGAGTTGAACAAGAATTAAAAGATATTCAAAATGAAAGCCAATGGATGCGAACTTTGCGCATTTTACGTGCCAAACTTATGTTTCGCTGGATTTGGCAAGATGCCAATCAGCTTACTACCGTCATAACACTCACACGTGAATTGTCCGATTTTGCAGATGCTTGTATTTGTGCTGCTAAACAATTTGCATTAGTCCCACTGGTTGCAAAACATGGCGAACCTGTTGGCTACGATAGCCAGATTCAGGATTTAATCGTGGTTGGAATGGGGAAGTTAGGCGCTCAGGAGCTAAATTTATCTAGTGATATTGACCTGATTTTTGCTTTTGATGAGCAAGGCGAAACCAATGGTCGAAAGTCGATTGATGTCCAGCAATTTTGTATTTTATGGGGGCAAAAATTAATTTATTTGCTGGATCATATTACAGCAGATGGTTTTGTTTTTCGTGTCGATATGCGCTTGCGTCCCTGGGGAGATGGTTCAGCGCTTGCCATTAGTCATGTGGCTTTGGAAAAATATCTGATTCAGCATGGACGTGAATGGGAACGCTATGCATGGATTAAAGCCCGTATTATCAGCGGTGGAAAACGGGGGGATAATCTATTGGATATGACGCGTCCCTTTGTATTTCGCCGATATGTGGATTATTCCGCATTTGAAGCTATGCGTGAAATGAAAGCCATGATTGAGCGTGAAGTAGCTCGACGTAATATTGCCGATGACATAAAGTTGGGTGCTGGCGGTATCCGCGAAGTTGAATTTATTGTGCAGGTTTTTCAGCTGATTTATGGCGGATCCAAGCGTGAGTTACAGGATCGACAATGTCTAGTCAGTCTTCACCACTTAGGCGAAGTAGGTTTGCTTGAGCCGCAAGCCGTGATTGAGCTTGAAGACGCTTATTTATTTTTAAGACGAATTGAGCATGCGATACAGGCGTTAAATGACCAGCAAACACAAATGTTGCCCATAGAGCCTGAATTACGTCAACGCATGATTGATACACTGGGTTACAGTTCTTGGGATTCATTTTTAACGGTTTTAAATGAAAAACGCGCGCGGGTGAGTGACCAATTTAAAAATCTGATTCAGGAAGAAGTCGCTTCGCCTATAGAAACAGAAAGCCAACTGGAACAACGATTGGATGAGGTTTTAGATGATTCAACCAGAAATCTGATTCATGAATTCTGGCATGGCAATGCCTTGAAAAAATTACCGTCCAAAGCTGTACAGCGTTTAAAAGATTTCTGGCCTTATTTAATTGAAGCGATATTACAGTCGGATAAGCCGCAAGTTGCGCTCACACGGTTAATGCCCTTGGTTGAATCAGTGATGCGCCGCACAGTTTATCTGGTAATGCTGATGGAAAGTCGAGGAGCCATGCAACGCTTAGTCAAGATGGCAACCGTGAGTCCGTGGATCTGTGAAGAGCTGACCCAATATCCAGTGTTACTGGATGAATTTCTATCTATGGACTTTGAGTTACCTAAGCGCAAAGATCTGGAAGATTCTTTACGTCAACAACTGCTGCGGATTGAAATTGATCAAGTGGAAGATCAAATGCGAGTACTGCGTTTATTTAAAAAGAGCAATGTACTCACAGTCGCTGCAAGTGATGTTCTGGCAGAAAGCCCTCTGATGAAAGTCTCTGATGCTTTAACAGATATTGCAGAAGTCAGCGTCATTGCCACTTTAAATCTGGCTTATCAAACAGTGGTAAAACGGCATGGTTATCCGCTAAATGCGCAAGGACAACGCTGCTCGTTAGAGCATAACGGTTTTGCAGTGATTGGTTACGGTAAAGTAGGAGGAATCGAGCTAGGTTATGGTTCCGATTTAGATTTAGTCTTTATTCACTATTTCGATGAGCAAGCCGAAACGGACGGACAAAAAGCCATTACAGGTTTTGAATTCGCCATGCGTGTAGCACAAAAGTTTTTATCGCTAATGACCACACAAACACTTGATGGCCGAGTGTATGAGATTGATACCCGACTACGTCCTTCTGGTGAGGCGGGTTTATTGGTTACTAGTCTCAAGGCATTTGAACATTATCAATTAAAGAGTGCTTGGCTTTGGGAACATCAAGCTTTAGTACGCGCACGTTCCATTGCGGGCGAAGAAGATTTAAGAGCTAAATTCGCGGTGCTTCGAGCTCAGATATTGATTCAACCTCGCGATGAAAAATACGTGCAGGAAGAAGTATTAAAAATGCGCCAGAAAATGAAAGATCATCTAGGTTCCTCTACAGAACAAAAAAAACATGGGATTTTTCATTTAAAACAGGATGCAGGTGGTATCGTTGACATCGAATTTATGGCACAGTATATGGTGCTTGCATGGAGTGGTGCGAATCCTGATCTCGCCCATTTTTCCGACAATGTAAGAATTCTTGAAGATGCTGCTAAAGCAGGCTGCTTATCCAGTGAAGATGCCACAGCATTGATACACGCTTATCTCAGTGAACGAGCCGAGAGCCACCGCCTAGCCCTTGCAAATCAATCCATGCAAGTCAGTGCTGCGGACTGGCGCGATACCCGCGAGGTCGTTTGCAAGTTATGGCAAAGATTAATAGATCCAGCATCAACGGTGATGCTGGAGAGTGAATGATTGTGTAAAAATTTGGAGTGTGTGCCATGAATTTGGCTGATCGTGATGGTTTTATTTGGCAAGATGGACAAATGGTTGATTGGCGTGAGGCAAAAATCCACGTCTTAACTCATACACTACACTACAGTATGGGTGTCTTTGAAGGTGTCCGTGCCTATGAAACGCCTAAAGGTACAGCAATTTTCCGTCTCCAAGACCATACTAAACGTTTGCTAAATTCTGCAAAAATTTATCAAATGAAAGTCCCGTTTGATCAAGCAACGCTTGAGCAAGCTCAAATTGATGTAGTACGTGAGAACAAACTGGCTTCATGCTATTTACGTCCACTGATCTGGATTGGTTCTGAACGTTTAGGAATTGCTGCAACCAATAATACGATTCATGCTGCGGTTGCTGCATGGGGCTGGGGTGCTTACTTAGGTGAAGAAGCGATGGCACAAGGTATTCGTGTCAAAACTTCATCATTTACACATCATCATCCTAACGTGACTATGTGTAAGGCGAAAGCGTGTGGTAACTATACGGTTTCGATTTTAGCACATCAGGAAGTTGCGCATTCGGGCTATGACGAAGCAATGTTGATGGATCCTCAAGGTTTTGTATGTCAGGGGTCTGGTGAAAACGTATTCTTGATCAAAGATGGCGTATTGCATACTCCTGATCTTGCAGGTGGTGCGCTTGACGGAATTACTCGTCAAACTGTGATTACTATTGCGAAAGATCTTGGGTATGACGTGGTTGAACGTCGTATTACTCGTGATGAATTTTATATCGCTGATGAAGCATTCTTTACTGGAACTGCGGCTGAAGTGACGCCAATCCGTGAATATGATGATCGTCAAATTGGTGAAGGTCGCCGTGGTCCAATTACCACGATTATTCAAAAAACATTCTTTGATGCAGTTCAGGGTAAAAATCCAAAATATGAACACTGGTTAACTTACGTTAAATAAGCTAATCGGTTAAGATTAAAGGCGAAACCTGTGTTTCGCCTTTTTTATTGACGTAATATTGGGAAAATAAAATGCATATTGTATATGTGAGTGATGCAAAGGCGGGACATCGATCACAAGCTCTGGGCTTATATCAGGCCATGCATCAGCAAAATCCCAATACCAGTTTTGAAGAGATTAGGCTTGAGCAATTGCCGTTATTGGTCATTTTGAAAGGGCTTCTTAGCCATCAAGTAAATGGTATTATGCAACAACCTGACTTTATTTTTGGTGTGGGTTCTCATACGCATTTACGCGTTTGGTTGCTGGGTAAAGTTTATCCTAAAGCGAAAACCGTGATCTTGATGAAGCCTAGTTTACCGATTCAATGTTTTGATTATGCGGTTATTCCGGAGCATGATGGTATTGCTGCATCTGATCACGTAATTGTCACCCAAGGTGCCCTAAATCCGATTAAAAATGAACATCGTCATCAAGAAAATCGTATTTTGATTGCGCTTGGTGGAAATTCAAAACGGCATCAGTGGAATGAAAACAAGGTACTAATGGCAATCGCACAAATCGTGCAGCAAAATTCGCAATGCCAAATCATATTAACTACTTCTCGACGTACCCCTGAGCATTTTCTTACGCATTTAAAACAACAAAGTTATGTACAGCAATTAGACATTTTCCCCGTAGAGCAAACCCCACAGGGCTGGATCTTTGAGCAAATGCAACAGGCAGAAGTAATCTATGTAACAGAAGATAGTGTTTCAATGATTTTTGAGGCGTTAACTGCGGGCTGCAGAGTTGGGGTAATTGCAATGGATCGCTTGAAATCTGATAGAATTACACAATTAATTGATCAATTACCCTTTGAACAAACTACAGAAATTATTCGTTTGTTACAGCTTACAACTCCATTACATGAAGCGAAGCGAGTAGCATCTCAATTATTGGACTCATCGAGTTTTTAATTAAATGAAAATATTGCATATTGCAAATTTTGGCTTTAACAAACAGGGCGCACATTTTTATTGTACAGATCGAAAAATTTCGGCAGGACTGATCGAAAATGGTCACTTTGTCTATGATTTTAGCTTTCGAGATATGGCTCGGATGGGAACCGTTTTTAAAACAAAAAAATTAGGTGCGAATTGGGCCAATAAAGAAATCTTAAAAATTGTGGATAATCTTGAACCTGATTTAGTCCTAATTGGACATAGTGATTTGATGAGTCCAGACGTACTTAAGCAGATTAAGTATCTATACCCGAAAACTAAAATTGCTTTTTGGTATGTAGATCCACTTTATCTTGAACACAAACTGGATTTTGTAAAAGCATTCTCGCCGTATCTGGATGCTATTTTTTGTACCACGGCAGGTGAATATTTGGCTAAACTCAAACAGCCTCATTTAAGTGTCGGTTATATGCCTAATATTGGACATCGTAATGTAGAAACCCTAGTGCAATTTGCAAAGGGAGATACAGATAAGACTTTTATCTTTTGTGGTGTAGTTTACAAAGAGCCAGAGCGCGAAAAATTTTTAAAAGATTTGGCAGAAACCTTACAAGGTAATCGAATTAAATATCAATATTATGGATGTTTTGATCAGGCTGGGGTTTATGGAAAAGCTTATTATCAAGTTTTAGCAGACTCTAAAATGGGGCTAAATTATTCAAGACGTAACGATGTGACTTTATATAGTTCTGATCGTATTGTTCAACTTACAGGAAATGGACTCTTAACATTTTGTCCCCGCATTCCAGATTTTGAAAAATTGTATAATGAACAAGAAGTCGTTTATTTTAATGATCAGGCTGATCTGGCCAGAAAGATTCAATTCTTTGATCGGCATCCTGAACAGATGATACAAGTTGCACAAGCTGGCTGGGAAAAAACGCGTCAATCATTTAATGCAAAGCGAATTACTCAATACATGCTTGAAGTGGCTTTCCGTCAACCTCTTTCAGAAGAATATGAATGGTCACATGAGGTATATGCATAATGTGGTTGCTGTATATAGTGCTAGTTTTAGTATTTCTTGCTGGATTACTTTATCTACTTGGTAACTATACCTTTTGGTTGCCATTTCGCTCAAATAAACTACCGCGTATTGTCATGCTACATCAAGTGACGCCCCGTTTAAATGCTTCGGGTATGAATATGCCTCCCGAAAAATTTGAGCAACTATTACGACTTTTGGTAAGTAAGAAATCAATATTTTGTTTTGTCTCTGAATTGGAACAATATCGTGAACAAAGCAATGTGGTGGCCTTAAGTTTTGATGATGGTTTTATGGATAATTATATCTATGCTTATCCGCTATTAAAAAAATATAACGCCAAAGCCACAATTTATTTGGCTACACAAATAGAAGGTATTGAAAAACTGAGTCATGTCCAAATTCAAGAAATGGCTTCTTCTGGTTTAGTAGAGTTTGGAGCGCATACCCAACATCATGTCAATCTGCTGAAACTAGATGATCAAGCTGCTTATGGCGAAATGCAAAAATCGAAACAAGATGTTGAACAAATAGTTGGGAAATGCCCAAGTTTTGCCTATCCATTTGGTCGCTTTAATGAAAAACATCAGCAAATGGCTCGTGAAATAGGCTTTAAAAATGCGGTATCCACCCGCAAAAAAATCGAAGCTTATGATGTTCAGCATCCATTTAATATTCCAAGAGTGAGTACGCATGGTGCCATGAATACATTACAAATGCGTATCGCACTTGCTAAAGGGCGTTATAAGCTATGAATAAAATTGCATGCAGTGTTTATATAGTCACTCTTAATTGTGGATCTTGGTTAGAAAGGACTTTATATAGTGTACGTGATTTTGATGAGGTGATTATTCTCGACTCAGGAAGCACAGATAATACCTATGCAATTGCCCAGCAGTTTGAGAATGTACAAATTTCTCATCAGGATTGGCAAGGTTATGCAGGACAAAAAAGCCTAGCTTTAGCAAAATGTCGCAATGCTTGGGTGCTGAATCTGGATGGTGACGAAGTATTGTCAGACGGTCTAAAGCAAGAGATCGTGAATGTTATTCAACAAGATCAGATTGATGCTTTAATTACCCCAATTAATGATGTTTTCTTGGGTGTAGCAAATAGCAAACATACCAAGAAACATGCCAAAGTCCGCTTTTTCCGTCGATCCAAAGGACAGTATGATCTAGCCAATAAAGTCCATGAAAATGTGATTGTGGATGGTTTTTCACAACGTGCAGAACATGATATCTATCATTTTGGTGAGTCGAGTATTTTTGTCAAAGTTGAAAAAAATAATCAATATTCAAACCTAAAGGCCTTAGAAAAATTCCAAAAAGGAAAATCTCCAAGTCTTGCTAAGCTGATATTGATCATGCCCATAACTTTTTTAAAATCTTATTTCATCCGTCGTAGTTTCCTAAATGGCTGGCGTGGTTTCGTCAATAGCATGATCAATGCCTTTTATGCATTTTTAAAAGAAGCAAAACTCTTTGAACAAAGTATGAATAAAGATAAAAAGTAGTGGGATAAGTGATGAGAATCGTTCAGATATTAGCAACAAGTGGAGGCTTAGGCGGATTAGAACAGCATACCTTTAATTTGAGCAATGAACTGGCTTTGAGTCAGGACGTGCATGTAATTGCTCATCCATGCTATGCGGAAAAATTTACATCTCAAGTTACTTTTCATGCACTAGATTTTTCCCGCAGTCGCTGGAATATTTTTCTACTTTGGCAACTCAAATCGCTTATTCAACAGATTCAACCTGAAATTGTCCATGCTCAGGCAGGTAAAGCGGCTGAACTGATTTCACGTATTCGATGTTATTTACCAGATGTAAAAGTAGTCACAACTATTCATGGAACCAAAAAAAATAAATCTGCTTACTTGGTCGGAAATGCTGTTATTGCAGTGAGTCAGGCTCTGGCTCAGGATATTCCAAAAGACAAAGTCCATGTGATTTATAATGGTGTTTATTCCCAACCGCCATTAACGTTCATAAACAAGCAAAATCTATTGCAAAGAGTTCTTCAAGATTTCCCAAAGTTGGATCCTACAAAAAAAATAGTGATGTGTATTGGGAGGTTGGAGCCCGTTAAAAATATTCGTTTGTTGATTCAATCTATTCAGAATATTGATGCTAATTTATGGATTATCGGTGATGGATCATTGAGAGAAGCCTTAGAAAAACAGGTTAAGGCTTTAGGGTTGCAAAATAAAGTCGCTTTTTTAGGTTTTAGAGCAGATGCTAGAGAACTCATTCAATTGGCCGACATTATTGTTTTATCTTCAGATCGAGAGGGCTTCCCGCTCGTGATGGTTGAAGCCTTGCAAGCTGATAAAGTCATGGCCTCGACGAAAGTAAATGGGGTCGTAGAATGGCTGCCAACTGAATATCTGGCAGATATTGGCGATGATCAATCATTAACGATTGCAATTAATCATGCTCTACAACCTCAAGCCAAATCTCAATTTGATTCACTTTTTAAAAAAGCCAAGGCAGAATTGACGGTTGCAGCAATTGCAAAGCAGACTCTCCGTATATATGAAAATCTGCTCGGAAATTAATGGGTTTTAGGGGATAGGCGAATTGAGTCTAAGACCACAAATCCATCTTCATAATTCATCGTATGACAACCATCATCCATTGGATTCCAGTCTGGAAGAATGACGCTTAAAAGTTGTTCCTGATAATTGGTGGGACTCAATTGAGTAATGGCTTTTAACTCAATATTTCCCCCATAACGCTTTAATGAGTCCTGACTAGGTCGAACCAGTTGCCCTTGATAATAAAAGGGTTTTCCTGCCATCCGAAATTGTTGACTGCCTTTATATACGGGGTTGTGAGGATGTTCTTTCCATTCAGGTTTTAAAATATCGTTGGTAAAAAATATATCTAAACGATCGCCAAACTTTTTGCAGTTACGCCGTGTAGATGTAAACAAATACCAAATTCCTTCATGGTAAAGAGGGGTACTGTCTACGGCTTCGATATTTTCTAATAAATTTGAATGTTTCTCCCATTTACATGGAAATTCTATGCATTTCCATAGTTCGATAGTTTTATTTGCAGAAGTTTCAGGAATCATGTACCAATCATTTTCTACTTTAAATACACAAGGATACGAAAGGTGATAATCAAGCTTTAAAATAGTTTGTGGCGAAGTAGAAGTTCCATCTTTAAATACTTCCACGACAGAAAGAAAACCAACAGGATGGTGATCATCGACTTCTTCAAAAAAAATGAAATGACGGCCATCTTCATAAGCATAAAAACTATCTGCAAAAGTAAATTTTTGCGGAGAATGAATTTCATAAAGATCTTTAAGCTGATCTAAACTGGTCAAAGGCTGATTTAACCAACCAAAACGCATATACCAATGTGAATTAAAGGATTTTTCTTTTTTCTTTTGCTGATATTTATACCATTTTTTTAAAATTTGACGTTTCATCATTAAATTTCACACTCGATATGGCTATAATTGGTACACTACACCTGATTTATTTTAGCACTTGATTGAAATGAAAAAATATCTCATTAGTATTGAATCCGAAGATAGTAAAAGACTACAAGGATTTTACGCGCAAAAAACATTTTATAAGTATAAAGATGATTTTAAACAATTTGGAATTATCGGTAAAAACTTAACTGTTAGTGAATATTTTGAACAGGGTGTTGCAGGTAAAAGCAAACCAATGACACCAGGCGAGTTGGGGTGTACACTTTCTCATCTTGCAGCATTGAAGGATTTTTTATCCTCTGAAGAATCGTATGCCGTTATTTTTGAAGATGATGTAATTGAGAGATTTTCAATTGATTTTAATGTGTTAGAAGAACAAATTAAAATGATGAGGTTGAGTCCTCCCTTGTTCTTAAGTCTGGGTGGTATTCAGATGAAAATTTGTCGTAAAGTGAAGGGAAAAGATCAGAAAAATCTCTTATTAGATCAACCAGTTTTAAAAGTTGATCCTTTTTTTTATGAAAATTTGGCATATGCATATGCATATATAGTAGACCGTGAAATGGCTAAAATATTACTTAATTTTCATAAACCCCCAAAAGTTTATGATCAATGGGCTGACCTTACAATTAATTCTAAACAGCCATTTAATATCTATGTTTCATATATATTTGATCATCCCCAAATCGAAAATGAGAAAGATAAGAGTTATCTTGAAAATGAAAGAGACATGATGACTATAACAAAAAAGAAATCTTATTCAAATTCTTCTTATATTGTAAAAAAAATTAGAGGATTTTTTCTTCAAACTTATAAGTTAAATATATAATCAAATAGGCAATTTATTTTGAAAAAATATCTCATTAGTATCGAAGCATATGATAGTCCAAGACTAAAAAAATTTTTTTCTCAAAGTAATTTCCATCTATATATGGCTGATTTTAAGAAAATAGGCATTAAAGGAAAAGATCTTACAGTAAAAGAATATTTTGATTTGGCCGTTGCGACTCAAAAGTATCCATTAAGTCCAGGAGAGCTGGGGTGTACTTTATCCCATATGCAAGCTCTTCATGATTTTATTACAAGTGATGAAAAATATGCATTAGTATTAGAAGATGATGCTATCCAAACCATGGATATTGATTTGAATCAATTTGAATCAGAAGTAGAAAATTTGAATTTGCAAGATTGTTTCTTTATGAGTTTAGGTGGTATTCAACTTAAAGTAAATGATCGTGTTTATGGGAAAATTCAGGTTCAGAAAATTCATCATAAAAATATTCTAAAACTTCATCCTTATAGTATTGCTGATTTATCTTATACCTATGCTTATATAGTAGATAAAGAAATGGCTCAGGTATTATTGAATTATCATCATAAACCACATGTATGTGACCATTGGGATGAGTTATATCAATTCAATTCAAAAGTTAATTTTTATGCAACGTTTTTATTTGATCATCCTGAAATCATAACTCATACGTCTTCCACCAGTAGTATAGAGATAGAGCGTAAACTTCTTCTAGAAAAAAATAAAGTGGAAAGAAATATTTTTGAAAAACTCAATCGATCATTTAAAAAAAAGTGGTTAAAGTGTTTTTATGAGCGATATAGTGAATTTAAAAATTAAATCAAATTTAGTTAGAGTTATTTATGAAAAATTTAATTGTTGTAAGATGTGGAGATAATTCACTGCATGAAAAATGGGTTTCAATTGAAGCAAATTATGATATCGCTTTAAGTTATTTTGGAAATAATCCGAAGTTTGATATGGATAAAATTAAATTTTTCCATCCTTATAAAGGCTCCAAGTGGGAAGGTTTGTATAATTTTTTTACTACAACTGAATTTTGGAAAGGGTATGATGCAATCTGGTTACCTGATGATGATATAGATATAGATGCTCAAGCTATTAATCAATTTTTTGAATTATTTCACTATTATAATTTTGATTTAGCTCAACCTTCGCTGGATGAAAGAAGCTATTATTCTTGGGGGATTCTATTAAATAATAAATCTTTTAAATATCGTGAAACGAATTTTGTTGAAGTGATGATTCCTTGCTTTAATAAAAAATCTTTTCAGTCATTATATCCAACATTTAAAGAAAATAAATCAGGATGGGGACTAGATAACTTATGGCCTAAACGCCTAGGTGAGTCTTCTAAAATCGGTATTATTGATGAAGTAAAAGTATTTCATACTCGTCCTGTTGGTTCAGCAGGTAATGGTGTTGGTAAACAAAGTTTGAGAAAAAATACTTTTTTCTCAAAAGCGAAATTGATTACCCCACTTGATGAACTGAATATTGTGCTTAAAAAATATAATTTAAGCCAGGATACAATTTGTAAAGGTGGTCTGGATTATCAAAATAAATATTTGAATGCTGAAAATGTTGAATTTATTAAAAAAGTGATTGCTGGGTCTGATAATCGACTCTTAGAAGGAACATCAATTTCTTTTGGATTAGATAAAATTGGATTAGATAAATGAAGTTTTTAATCGTGGGATGTGGGTTTACCGGCGCTGTCATTGGAAGAGAGCTTGCAGAACAAGGGCACTCTATTGTCATTATTGATCAACGGCATCACGTAGGGGGTAATTGTTATACTGAACGAGATCAGCAAACTGGCATCATGGAACATGTTTATGGGCCACATATTTTTCATACAGATGACGAGCAGGTTTGGAAGTATATTAATTCACATGGGAATTTTAAGCCATTTATAAACAGAGTTAAATCGATTGTAAAGAATGAGGTTTATTCTCTTCCTATTAATTTGCATACAATTAATCAATATTTTAAAACTAACTTTACCCCAAATGAAGCAAAGAATTTTATAAAAAATCTAGGTGATAAAAATATTGAGGTTCCACAAAATTTTGAAGAACAGGCTTTAAAGTTTATTGGAAAAGATTTATATGATGCTTTTTTTAAAGGATATACAAAAAAGCAGTGGGGGCTTGAACCTAAATTATTACCTGCCAGTATTTTGAAAAGATTACCTGTCAGATTTAATTATGATGATAACTATTTTTCACATAAATATCAGGGCATGCCTGAAAATGGATATACATCAATTATCGAATCTATTTTAAATCATGAAAATATCTCAGTAGAGTTAACTAAAAGTTTTTCTAAACAGCTAATAGCTGAATATGATCATATTGTTTGGACTGGTAAGTTAGATCAATGGTTTGATTATTCTGAAGGAAAGCTGAATTATCGTACGTTGAAATTTGAAAAAAATTACTTTGAAGGTGATTATCAGGGCAATGCGGTTATTAATTATGGCGATGAAACTGTACCTTATACCAGAATTTCTGAGCATAAACATTTTGCTCCATGGGAAACACATGAACAATCTATTTATTTTAAAGAATACAGTGCAGATTGTACCGATGAAGATATTCCTTACTATCCTGTGAGATTAGCTAATGATAAAACAGTGTTAGATAAATATTTGGCTTTGGCAAAATTGGAAAAAAAAGTCACTTTTGCTGGACGCCTAGGAACTTATAGTTATATGGATATGGACGTAACTATTAGACAGGCTTTAGATATATCGAAAGAACTTATTAATCAAGCTGATTCTATCTGACCATTTCTGAAGTTGAATAAGCAACATCATTGATCTAAATCATGATGTTGCACTACTAAATTATTTATCCGCATTTCCTTTTAAGACCATGTAAATCAGCGCAACAAAAATAAGCAATGCACCAACCAAGCTACTTATGCAGAAAAATAAAATTCGTTGATTTGTAGTCATGTTAAACAATTCATTTGCAAGAATATAGCGCATGAAAAACCATTGTGCTAAAGAAAATACAATAATTACAAGGGCATGTCGACGCACTTTAGGACGCATAGCCATATTGATAGCCTTGTTTAACAATAAAATTGCCCAATTATGCCACTTGATAGCTACTATCTCAACTGTATCATTGCATGTGAAAGGATAAGGAAAAAATTGGTTTAGTATTATCATTATGTGCGAATTATGAAGAAAAAATAACGCAATTACACAATAAATTCATATTATTTTTATGACTTTAGCTTTAACTGTTAATTAGATTATTTGATTTAAAATTTTGTTTTTGGGGATATGAGTTTGAAGCATCCAATTGATTTTGTAATGATTTGGGTAGATTCAAATGATACAAGCTGGAAAAAGGATTTTCTCTATTATAAGTCGAAAGATAGTAATCTGACACAGGAAGAGTTAGATAAACAATGTCGTTATCGTGATTGGGAAAATTTACAATACTGGTTTAGATCAATTGAAAAATATTGTCCATGGGTAAGAAAAATCCATATTGTAACGTGTGGACATTTTCCAGAGTTTTTAGTTAAAGACCATCCAAAGTTAAATTTAGTCAAGCATAATCAAATTATTGATGCCGCCTATTTACCTACTTTTAGCTCTCATGTAATTGAAATTAATATCCATAAAATTCAAGGATTGGCTGAACACTTCGTTTATTTTAATGATGATATGTTTATCAATAAACCACTAGAGCCAGACTTCTTTTTTAAAAAAGGGTTACCTTGTGATGGTATTGTCTTACAACCATTAATGGTGGTAGGTACAGAAAATTTTCTGGGTGCAGTCACCCTCACAGATGTTGCAATTATTAATAAATATTTTAATAAACGGCAGCTTTTTAAGAAAAGTCCTTATGCACTTTTTAATTTAAATTATACTCCAAAAAATAATTGGATTAATTTTTTAGAGTTTTATAATCGAAAGTTTTCAAGTTTCTATAACATGCATTTACCCCAGCCTTTTTTAAAATCAATCTTTGATGAAGTCTGGGAAAATGAAAAGGATTATTTAAATCAAGTTTGTACTCATCGTTTCAGACAGCCTTTAGATGTTAATCAATATTTATTCCGTATCTGGCAGTTATGTTCAGGAAATTTTTATCCAATTAATTTGTTTAATCGTGGGCAAAATTTTAATTTAAAACTTGAGAGTTTAAATGAGATTTTAGAAGTGGTGAGAAAGGAAAAACTCCCACAAATTTGTTTAAATGATGATGAGCAAGTTCATGATTTTGAGCAACTTAAAGCTGAAATAATCCAAATTTTTTCTGAAAAATTTAAAACGCCGTCTAGCTTTGAATGTCAGAATTAAAAATTTCGCTACTTTTAAATAAAAGACCTGCACTGAGCAGGTCTTTTAAGATTTAGAATTAGATGATCAAATTAATCTTCTTTCTTCGGTTGTTCGCGTAAACGAATACCTAAGTCACGTAGCTGATTTGGCTCAACTGGTGCAGGCGCTTGAGTTAAAGGACATTCAGCGGTCTTGGTTTTCGGGAATGCAATCACATCACGAATAGAAGATGCACCTGTCATCAGCATCACCAAACGATCCAGACCAAAAGCCAAACCACCATGTGGAGGTGCACCATAGCGTAATGCATTTAACAAGAAACTGAACTTTTCTTCTGCTTCTTCATCAGAAATACCCAGCGCTTCAAAAATTGCTTTTTGCATTTCTAAAGTATAAATACGCAGCGAACCACCACCAATTTCAGTTCCATTTAAGACCATATCATAAGCAACAGATAAAGCTTCACCTGGATTGGCTTTTACATCTTCAACACTTGATTTTGGCAAAGTAAATGGATGGTGAACGGATGTCCATTTGCCATCATCAGTTTCCTCAAACATTGGGAAATCAACAACCCAAAGCGGTGCCCACTCTTGTGTTGCAAGTTTCAAATCATGACCGATTTTAACACGCAGCGCGCCCATAGCATCGTTCACAACTTTGGCTTTGTCTGCACCAAAGAAGACAATGTCGCCATTCTCTGCACCCACACGTTTTAGGAGATCAAGTACGATTGGCTCGATAAATTTAACGATTGGGGATTGTAAGCCTTCTATACCTTTTTCAAGTTCATTGACTTTGATATATGCCAACCCTTTGGCACCATAGATTCCGACAAACTTGGTATATTCATCAATTGCACTGCGTGGCAATGAACCTGCGTCAGGCACACGTAAAGCGACGATACGACCTTTAGGATCTTTGGCTGGGCCCGCAAATACTTTAAATTCCACATCCTGCATCAAATCAGCAACGTCAACGAGTTTCAATGGAATACGTAAATCTGGTTTGTCAGAAGCATAATCACGCATAGCTTCGCTATATGGCATACGCTGGAATTTATCAAACTTAATGCCAAGTAATTCATCAAACAGTTTTACCGTCATACCTTCCATCAAATCCATGATGTCATCATCATTCAAGAATGATGTTTCAATGTCGATTTGAGTAAATTCTGGCTGACGATCTGCACGTAAATCTTCGTCACGGAAACATTTAGCAATTTGATAGTAACGATCAATACCACCGACCATTAGCAATTGTTTAAACAATTGTGGTGATTGTGGTAGTGCGTAGAAGCTACCGTTTTGTACACGGCTTGGAACGAGATAATCACGTGCACCTTCAGGTGTAGCGCGAGTTAAAATCGGTGTTTCAACATCAAGGAAACCATGATCATCTAGATAATTACGGATCAGATTGGTTACTTTAGAACGGAAACGTAAGCGATCCAGCATTTCTGGACGGCGAATATCAAGGAAGCGATATTTTAAACGGTGTTCTTCAGATACATTAATATTGTCGTCATTCAATGGGAATGGCGGAGTTTCAGATTGTGCAAGAACTTCAATTTCTTTGCCCAAAACCTCAATTTGACCACTCACCATATTGGCATTTTCAGTACCTTCATAGCGACGACGGACACGACCTGTAATTTTTAAAACAAACTCTGAACGTGCTTTGTCCGCAGTTGCAAAAGCTTCAGGAGTATCTGGATCGATGACGACTTGGACTAAACCATCACGGTCACGCATATCAAGGAAAATAACACCACCATGGTCACGGCGACGGTGTACCCATCCGCAAAGTGTTACTGTCTGGTCAATTTGGGCTTCTGTTAAAGAGCCGCAGTAATGAGTTCGCATCATAATTTAAAAATCCAAACTATATTGGCTGTAAGGGCGTATACGTAAACAGCGTACCGCCAGTGAATCAGCGATTATGCCTCTTTGGGCCTAAGCCCACAAGAACTTGAGTCAAAAACAGCAAAAAATACCAAAAAATGAATGCTTAATGCTTATTCTCGACATGAAAACCAATTCAGACGTTTCAGAAAAATAAAAATCAGGTAGGCAAAACTAAAGCTCAGCAAAAAACCACGTGAGAAATAATTAATCGCTTTACCTGTAACGGCATAGGTATCTGTTTGCCAAAACTGGGGATCAATTTGTTGTAAATAATGGAAGGCCAGATAACCGCCAGTACATAATGAGAGCAACAATACAAAATTAAAAAATAGAGGGAGGAGGCGAGAATCTATTTGAGAGACGCGATGCTTTTGGATGTAGCGATAACACATCCAAAATAATAGAGGCAAACAAAGTATAGACATTCCTAGCTGTAGTAAGCGATGAACTGGATAAGATTTGCCTAAAAAATGAGTTTCATAACTGAGTAAATGCTGGAAGGCAAACGTTCTAAAATCATCATGAGTAAGACCATCCCAAATAATATGGGTGGCGCATCCAATCAAAATGCCTGCTATACACGCGATACAAAAACCACAGAATTGATTAAAAGTAGCAAGATTTAAATCATCTTGTAATGCCAGCCAGCAATACAAGGCAGGACGGTACAATAAATACCAGAGCAAACAAAAAATAAGACCTAAACATAGGTTAGGAATAATCAAACCCGCCCATTCATGGCTAATCGTGACATTTTCATTGGTAAATAACCGAACTAAATCTGGTGTCATACAACCGATGGCGAGTGCTCCGATGGGTAAGGTATGACGACTTAAACGGGCGAGAGGAGGTGCCAGAACAGCATGTGACAAAGTAAAAGGCATAAATACAAACAAATAGTTTTGAATCAATATCGAAACTGAGTTTAAGGCTTTGTTGAGAGAATGAATGTTTTTTATTGCAAAATAAATGAAATGTTATATTATAACTAAAATTAAGAAAATTTTAAGATTTTAAGGATTCGAGGCTTTATATGTTCTTTAAAAAGAATGTTCTGACTGTGTCGATAGTTGCTGTGATCTGCACAGGAGTACATGCAGCAGATCAAGAGACTGAGATACAAAAATTAGAAACCATCGAAGCCACCGCGCATCCGCTGGTGCAAAGTGCGGTGGATTATGCTGCGGCTGACAATATCATTAAAAATGATCAATTGCGGCAAGGAGATGCGACGATTGGGGAGGCTTTAAGTGATCAAGTTGGGGTTTATTCCAATCAGTTTGGGCCGGGTGCAAGTCGTCCTGTGATTCGTGGACAGGATGGTGCACGTGTAAAGGTTTTGGATAATGCTTCAGAAACGATGGATGTTTCAACTTTATCTCCCGATCATGCAGTAACGGTTGATCCGATTTTAGCGAAACAAGTTGAAATTGTTCGTGGACCATCCACCTTGTTGTATGGAGCAGGCACGGTGGGCGGTTTGGTTAACGTGACAGATAATAAAATTCCAACCCAAATGCCTGAAAATGGCTATGAAGGGCAAGTGGGATTACGTTATAACACAGGCAGCGACGAAAAGTTGGGAGCTGCGGGAGTCACTGTGGGACTTGGAGAGCAGGTGGCTTTAAGGGTAGAAGGCTCAAAACGGGATGCCAATAATTATATTGCGCCTGATTATGTCCACGAGGGTGAAAAAGAACGTCGAGTCGATAACACATTTGCCAAATCTGATAATGTCAGTGTGGGATTATCATGGATTTATGATCGTGGGTTTACGGGTATTTCCTATACTAACCGTCAGGATCAATATGGTTTGCCGGGACACAGCCACGAATACGAAAGCTGTCATCCGCATGGTACACATTTACATTGTGGGGATCATGATCACGATGAAGAAGAGGAAAGTCATGATCACGAGCATGAACATGATCATGCAGGTCCATGGGTTGATCTTAAATCTGAACGTTATGATTTTAGATCGGAACTTAATGATCCCTTTGCAGGCTTTAAAAAGTTACGTGCGCAAGCCAGTTATACGGACTACAAGCATGATGAAATAGAAGAGGGTGAAGCCGCAACGACATTTAAAAGCACAGGGTATGATGCGCGTTTAGAATTGGTGCATAATCCGATTGGGGTATGGGAAGGGGTGATTGGTACGCAATTTGGTCGTCAGAAACTGGATATTACGGGTGAAGAATCAATTTTTGCTGGGCCAAGTACGACAGATAAGTGGAGCTTATTTGCTTTAGAACATACCCAATGGAAAGATGTGCATTTTGAACTGGCGGCTCGTCTGGATCAGCAAAAAATTGATATTGATTCATCTCAAAAAGATTATGACGATCATGCTTTTTCTTATTCGGGTGCGGCAAACTGGTTATTTTCACCAAATTATAAATTATCACTGGTGGCATCGCATCAGGAGCGTATGCCCTTGGCGCAAGAACTTTATGCCAATGGTAAACATCTTGCGACCAATACCTATGAGTTGGGCAATGAAAATCTAAATACAGAAAAATCCAATAATCTGGAACTAGGTTTTCATTATGATACCGACAAGTTAAATTATCATGTTCATGTGTTTCATAACTGGTTTGATGACTACATCTACGCACGAACACTCGATCGATATGAAAATTTCCGCTTGGTCGAATATACGCAAGACAAAGCACGTTTTTATGGGGTAGAGGGTGAAATCTCTTATCAACTTTCTCCACTCTATAAAACGACGTTGTTTGGAGATTACGTTCGCGGCAAAATTGATGCTGAAGGCGATGCACCACGTATTCCTGGGGGGCGTTTAGGAACACGTTTTGATGCTGACTTTGGTGACGGTTTTTCAGGTATGGCTGAATATTATCACGTGTTTAAACAAGACAAAATTGCCGCCTATGAAACTCAAACCGATGGTTATAACCTAGTGAATTTGGGGGTGGCATATGCAGCAAGAGCCAGTGAAAAAACAGATTATCGGGTTTACTTAAAAGCCAATAATCTTCTGGATGAAACGGTATATAACCATGCCTCGTTTTTATCTAATATCCCTCAGGTGGGAAGAAACTTTACTGTTGGCCTTGATTTTAGTTTCTAAAATAGAAAGCCGCCTCTGTTAAATCTTTAAATAAAGTCTATCTAGTCATAGGCTTTATTTTTTGAAATGTTATATTGTTTCAATCATCATTTGCTTAAATCTGACTTAAATTCTTATCAAAACCATAAAAGTTATACTCCTAATGGAAATATTGATACTAGACTGAATTTTCTTGAAAAATAATTAATATATTATAACGTAACAAGTGATTTGCATCTGGATGATCACTATGCTTAAAACAACACATATCTTTGCGCTTTCCCTTCTTTCATTATCTATACAACATGTCTTTGCGCAGAATACTCAACCGCAAGTGGATGTGAGCGATTTACCCACTATTGAGCTTCAAGCTCAGACTACACCTAAAGACCATCTAGATGATGCGGCGGGGGATCAAGTTATAAAAAAAGATCAACTGATTCAGGGCGGAACCACTATTGGAAATGCATTAAATGGTCAGGCAGGCATTTATTCTGCACAATATACAGGAGGTGTTAGTCGCCCTGTGATTCGTGGTCAAGATGGAGCTCGGGTTAGGATTACCCAAAATGGTGGAGATGCTCTGGATGTTTCCTCAGTTTCTCCTGACCATGCGGTTACTGTTGATCCTAATTCTGCCGATCAGATTGAGATATTAAAAGGCCCTGAAACTTTACTTTATGGAGCAGGTTCAGTCGGTGGCTTGGTGAATGTCGTTGATCATAAAATTCCTTCAAAAATGCCAGAACAGGAATATGAAGGACGTGTAGGCGCACGCTATAACACGGGTGATGATGGTTTAGTTTATACAGCAGATACCACAATTGGTTTGGGTAGTCAGGTCGCGTTAAATGTAGGAGGCCTACAACGAGATGCCAATAACTATATTTTACCGCATGATTTACAAAACGATTCACGCCGTGAAGATAGCACCTTTGCTCAATCTCATGATTATCATGCCGGATTGTCTTGGATTTATGATCGAGGTTATACAGGCATCGCCTATAATGAACGCCATGATAAATACGGTATTCCCGGCGATAATCCGTTATATGGACTTTGTTCTCCAGAAGCAGGCAAATTGAGCTGTGGGACGTTGCAACAGCAGCAGGCTGCCATGCAGGATGATGATGGCGCAAGCGCATGGATTAATTTAAAAGAAAAACGTTATGACATTAAAAGTGAGTTAAGCGATCCATTTACTGGATTTAATAAATTGGCAGCGCAGGCAACTTATACCGATTATCAGCATCAGGAAATGGATGGTGATGAACCAGATACGACTTTTATTAGTAAGGGAACTGACGCTCGCATTACGCTGGATAATAATAGCTGGTTGGGCTGGACGGGGCAGTTAGGCTCACAATATACTCAACAAAAACTCAATATTAATGGTGAAGAAGCGTTGATGGATCCAACCAAAACTCAGCGTTATAGTTTATTTGGATTACAAGAAAAGCAACTGGACCAGCTACATTTTCAAGTGTCTTCCCGTATTGATCATCAGAAGATAGATATTGATGGTAATGATGTAGATGTAGGGGCAAAAAATTATAGTGGAACGGCATATTCAGCCGCAGCTTCAACGGATTGGCAATTTATCCCCAACTACAAATTATCACTGACTGCTTCTCATCAGGAACGTTTACCAATGGCGCAGGAGCTGTATTCCAATGGCGCACATATGGCAACCAATACCTATGAGTTGGGGAATGATGATTTAGATATCGAAAAATCCAACAACATTGAACTCGGGTTGCATTTTGATCATGATCGTCTGAAATACAATTTGAGTGCTTTTCAAAACTGGTATGACAACTTTATTTATGCCAATACGCTTGATCGTTTTGATGATTTTCGCTTGATCCAATATGATCAAACCAATGCACGTTTTTATGGAGTTGATGCTGATCTTAGTTATCAAATCAGCTCGCGTTATAATGCAGGATTATTTGGTGATTATGTGCGTGGTAAGCTCGATGATAATGGGAATGCGCCGCGTATTCCAGGTGGTCGCATTGGTACCCGTATCAAAGCAGATTTTGGTGAAGGATATTCTGGTACTGCTGAGTATTATCATGTCTTTCATCAGGATGATATCGCTAACTATGAAACAGAAGGCAAAAGTTATAACATGCTTAATCTGGGCCTAGGTTATCAGGGGCAATTAAACCAGAAAGCAGGGTATCAGCTTTATGCCAAAGCCAATAATCTACTTGACAGTAAAGTCTATTTACATGAGTCATTTTTATCAGATGTACCACAAATAGGGCGCAATTTTACCGTCGGTGTAGATTTTAATTTTTAAATCACTAAAATTTTATCGAAGGGAAAGCGAAATGCTTTCCTTTTATGTTTTTGCAGATTTAGATCAGCTAATTTAACTAAATGTGTCTTGAAAAATAAGGAAATAAACTCTAGCCTGACGCTAATTGTTTAGGTTGTTTGTTATGCGTATTTTTCAACGAATTCACAAGAAACTGAATTGGACAGGGCGACGTTATATTGCCTTGATTGCAGGTGTTTTAGTTCTTAGTTATGTCGCTTCCGCGATTTATCATGTTTATAAACCTTTACCAGTGGGTTTAAATTTTACGGGTAAATTACGCCATGCCGATGTCAAATTTCTTTCTGACCAGACTTATGTGAATGCGCAGGGGCAGCAGCAACAGGATCATCAGATATTTAATGAAATTTTAAATCTCATTCATCAGGCTAAAACTACCATTGTGCTGGATATGTTTTTATTCAACTCAGAAACGGGTGAATCCAAACTGACTCAACGACCTTTAACCCAGCAATTGACTCAAGCCCTTATTCAAAAACGTCGTGAATCGCCTAATGTTGAAATTACCCTTATTACTGATCCGATTAATTCGGTATATGGGGGAATCTTGCCAGAACATTATCGACAGTTACGTCAAGCTGGCGTCGATGTAATCGAAACCAATTTGACGCCATTACGTGCCTCAAATCCTGCATGGTCAGGTTTTTGGTATATCTGCTGTCAGGATCTAGGTAATAATCCAGAAAAAGGCTGGTTATCCAACCCATTTGGGAAGGAAAAAATTACTTTACGAAGCTATTTGCAATTGGCAAATTTTAAGGCTAATCATCGTAAAACCTTGGTGGTCGATACTGAGGATGGCTGGAAATCGTTAGTCACATCGGCTAATCCGCATGATGGTAGTTCACGTCATTCTAACGTCGCTTTAGTCGTCTCGGGCCCAACGGCAATGGATGTATTAAAAACTGAGCAAACTGTGGCGCAAATGTCAGAAGGTTCATCTCCTGTGATGGTAATGGGGGAGATGAATGCCGAGAATAATACACCCCAAGTTCAAGTGTTGACCGAAGCTGCGATTTATCATGCTGTTGTGGATTTAATTCAGACTGCGAAAGCCAATGATCAGATTGATCTAGCGATGTTCTATTTATCAGAACGTCAAATTATTAATGAGTTAAAAGCCGCACAAAAGCGTGGCGTGAAATTACGCATTCTACTTGATCCAAATAAAGATGCGTTTGGTCGCCAGAAAAATGGCATTCCAAATCGTCAGGTCGCTTCAGAGTTAAATGCGGCAGGAGTACCTATACGCTGGTGCGATACACATGGTGAACAATGTCATAGTAAGATGATCATCAAATCTGGTGCTGATGAGACAGATATGATTTTAGGATCTGCCAATTTTACGGCGCGGAATCTGAAAAACTATAATCTGGAAACAGATTTATTGGTAAAAGGACAGGCACAGGCCGCCGTTTTTCAAGATGCGGAACATTATTTTAATACGGCATGGTCCAACTTAGATGGCCGTCAAATGAGTGTGGATTATGCCAAATATGCAGATGAGTCCAAACTAAAATATTGGATTTATCGTTTTATGGAATGTTCTGGATTATCTACTTTTTAGGATAAAGAACTCGACTGAGAACTTATGTCATTTTAAATGAAAAAAGAGAGGATATTCCTCTCTTTTTATTTTTATGATGTCGTTTAATGGGTTGGAGGAATAAGTTCATCCAGCTCTTTAGCAGTGAGCTGATCTAATTCTGTTAAATTGGTCGAGATGTTCCATTGGCTTTCATCTTCAACAGGAGTGGGTAACCGTGCCTCTAGCCAGTCACATACGATATCGGGTGTAAAGTCTGGATGATTACACTGAATTACCCAAGCCAGAAATTCTTTAGGACCACCATTCATATAAGGTGGAGGAGAAACTGGAAAAAATTGGGTGGGTAAACGTTCATTGGTCGATAAATAATTAAGCACATGTCCCAATTCTTGTACAGTCTGCCAAGCTAGAGGATGTTCATTATCAATCTGAAATTTAAACCACCATGCGTCTTTGCCATCTGTACCATGGGCATCAATTCTACTTTCCTGAATACTTGGTACTTTACTAAAAAATTGATAAAGGCGTTCAAAACTTAATTCAGCCACAAGATCTCATCCAGTCATACAATGAAGATCTAGTATAACGGCTTTTTCGATAAAGAAATGCTGGCTCCTTAGCCAAGTACAACTTTAAACAAAGCCTACATTTATGATGCAGATACTGTCTGTTTTTTAAGCTAAAATAATGCAAAGAGTACAAAATAAGCGGGGCGATATGATGCATATTTATGGTGTATATGCCTGTATTGGGGTAATACTATTCAGCCTCTCAACTCCAAGCATTGCCGAAAATCAGTGGGGAAATTATCGAGGCGTAGAACGACCTACCCCCCCTTCAAGACCCCCACAATGGAATCGTCCACCTCCGTCTCAAGGGCATCGGCCTCCGCCAAACTGGGGAGGACATTATCCTGAGTATCCACAGCGACCTCGTCAGGGTAGTTATATTGAGTATCACTATCAACCGAGTACCCAGTATGAATACCGGACTGAACGTTACGTGTTTGTTAGAGGTAATACACTACCTATCGAATATCGTAATGAACAATATTATATTAATGACTGGTCTGGGCATCAGCTTTATGAACCGCCATGGGGAACACGTTGGTATTCAGTAGGTGGACATTACTTACTCATCTCAGATGATGGTTTTCGTATTGAGGTTGTGCGTTAATGAAGGCTGATCTCATATGTTTTGTTACATATTCTTCATCTTTGAGAAAGTTGGCTTACAATCCTTAGCAAACTAGCAGTTTTCATCCATGCTTTCTCCTTGACTGTCGCCTAAGCTGGTGACAGATCAGAAGAGGATGAAGTTATGAAATTATCATTGAAGATGGCACTTGTTGTACTGGGTTTGGGTATTTCTGCAACAAGTATGGCGGCACCAAATGACTGGAATCAATATCGTGGCGTAGACCGCCATCACCATCAAGCCCAACCCGTGCCAAAAGCGCCACCGAAATGGTCAAATTCGAATCATGATCGTGATCGTTACGTCAATTTTAGAAAAGGTGATCGCTTGCCTAATCAATATCGTGACAATCGTTATCATGTCTCGAATTGGCGCAGCTCGCGCTTATCTGCACCGCCGCGTGGCTATCATTGGGTAAGAGCAGATCATCGCTATTTACTGGTTTCAAATAGTAATCATCGGATTTACGCTGTCCGATAAGTCTATTCAAAGATCATTAATCCCACCATCGCAAAGGTGGGATTTTTATTGTAAATTTCAAAATTCATTTATTTTTCATTCTATTATCTAAAGTGAAGGAGCATTTCTCATTCTAATAAAAAAAGCGATTTCATCGCTGAATTGATGGCTAAAGATTAGCTTTATGATATCGACCTATTCGTCATCTTTATTTTAATGTATGGAGGTTTTTTAAGGTAATTTACAATGCAATATGAACCGTATTACAACCCACTAAAATTATAACAATTGATTGCAGATGCATTCGTTTTATCCATTATTTCTCCCTGAGTATTTTCTACACTTTAGACTTGGCGTTATTGCGGACAACTGGATATGAAAAGGATCATTTCCGTTTCACTTTGTGTGTGCATGCTTGGTGCATCCACACTTTCACTGGCTGATGCACCATCTCACGACTGGGGTGGACAGGGTTGGGGGCGCTATCATGCGGGGCCAGACCGACATGCAGATTGGCATCCTCATGAGTGGCGACCTGATGGGCCACTGCCACCAAGGATGATCGAAAACCGTTATTATTATGCGCCACCACCGCCACGATATTACCGAGTACATGATTTCCGTCCGGGTTATCGTTTGCCACCGCAATATTTGGCAGAGAGATATTATGTCAATAATTGGTATGACTATCAGCTCCCATCGCCTCCACCACAGCATCGCTGGGCATATATTGACGGACGCTATGTGTTAGTAGCTGTTGCCACAGGAATTATTGCCCAGATTCTTCTTGGTGGGCATTAGATATCAGTTTTTATTAAACACCATAATCTGAGTAGAAAAATGGTGTTTTTTTATGCTAACTCATCATCCTCGGGCCTTGGAGTTTGACCTTTAGCTAGTGGGCGCTCCTGATGCTTATCTCGAATCACCGAAGGATAATGCCATGACGCATAACGTACTATCAAAATAGCGATTGCCAATATCAGAATTGAACCTGTCACAATCAATAAATCCACATCTGCCTGATGGTTATGTTGTATATCGGAGATGAGCAAACGTGTAAGCGCGGTAATCGCAACATAAATCAAAAAACGCACGGGCATATGATTGGTTTTGAAATAAATTCCAACCATTGCTCCCAACTCTAAATAGATAAATAACAATAAAATATCGTCAATCGTGGCATATTTTTTAACTGTAAAAATATCAATAGTGGTATGAATTGCTGACCACGCCACCATACAGCCAATAATAAATAAAGCCAGATAATGAAAAGCTTCTACAGCACGATTACCGAGTTTATCCAGAAAAGCCTCTATATTTTTGGGGGAGTTGGGAGTGGGCATGATATAACTCTTATATTGATTGATGGTGGTTATTAAATATCAAGCAAATTTCATGCACATGACGGTCTAATTTAAACCATTTAGACATAAAAAATGCCTGACGAATCAGGCATTTTTTATTTGAGCAAAACTCTTAAGACTGAGTAGTGAAGTAATCTTCACTAAACGCCATCACTAGTTCTGAACCAGCTTCAATTTTCTTGATGCGTGCTTCAAGTTCAGGCAGGATGCGAGCCACAAAGTACTGTGCAAGAGATAATTTATTTTGGTAGAAATCACCCGATTTTTCTTGAGCAGCGGCTGAAATTTTGGCAAACATATAAGCAAAGCTGAGTAAGCCAACAGCATGCAAATAATCAACTGCTGCTGCATTTGGAAAATCAACATTTTCTGCTGCTTGTTCTAAAATAAACTGAGTTACTGCCTCAACTTCAGTTGCTGCATCTAGCGTCGCATCTTTAATGAAATTAAGGTCGGCGCTTAATGTATTGGCAAAATCGCGGATTTCAGCGATATATTCAGCAATAAATGTACCACCAGATTTAATAGTTTTACGGCCAATTAAATCCTGAGATTGAACACCATTGGTTCCTTCATAAATTTGTGAAATGCGCAAATCACGAATACATTGTTCCATGCCCCATTCGCGAATATAACCATGTCCACCAAAGCACATTTGTGCATCTAAGGTCGCTTGGAATGCAGTATCAGTTAAATACGCTTTAGCAATTGGCGTAAGAAGAGCGACACGATTATTGGCTTTTTTGACAGCTTCAGCATCTGTTGAAAATTTGGTGATGTCAAGCTGCTGACCTACGTACACTGCAAAAGCACGTGATGCTTCATTATTAGCGCGGGCATTGAGCAACATACGACGTACATCGCCATGTACTAAAATGCTATCTGCTGGTTTATTTGGCGATTGTACACCAGATGCACTACGCCCTTGTAAGCGATCAGTTGCGTATTGAGCAGCATTTTGGTAGGCAAATTCTGATGCGCCAAGTCCTTGGATTCCCATGGATAAACGTTCATAGTTCATCATCACGAACATTGCTGCAAGACCTTCATTTTCCTTGCCTACTAGGAAACCTTTTGCACCATCAAAATTCATGACACAGGTAGCAGAAGCCTTGATTCCCATTTTATGTTCAATTGAACCTGGACCTACTGCATTGCGTTCTCCAACAGAACCAACATCATTGACTAGAAATTTCGGTACGATAAACAGTGAGATACCACGCGAGCCAGCGGGTGCATCTGGAGTTTTAGCCAAAACAAGATGAATGATATTTTCGGCAAGGTCGTGATCACCACCCGTGATGAAAATTTTAGTACCTGTAATGTTATACGTACCATCTGTGTTTGGTTCCGCTTTGGTTTTAATAATTCCTAAATCAGTACCTGCATGCGGTTCAGTTAGGCACATAGTACCCGACCATTCACCTGAATAAATTTTTGGTAAATAGGTTTGTTTTTGCTCTTGTGATGCATAACTATTTAATGCCATACCTGCACCGACTGAAAGAAGCGGGTAGAGCATAAATGATGGATTGGTAGCAAATAACATTTCGTCGGCAAGGACAGTCAGCATTTTTGGCATGCCTTGACCGCCCCATTCTTCATCTGCGCCTAAACCAATCCAGCCACCTTGAGCATATTGTTGAAATGCGTCTTTAAAGCCAGCAGGGGTAAAGACATGGCCATTGTCAAAACGCGCACCTTCTTCATCACCAGTACGGTTTAAGGGTAAGGTCACATTTTGTGCAAATTTAGCCATTTCTTCTAAAATAGCTTCAGCGGTTGCAGCATCAATATGAGCCAGATTTTCATTGGCTTGCCAGAACTGCTCAGCTTTAAATACATCATTTAAAATAAAGCGCATATCTGCAAGTGGCGCATTATAAATTGGCATAGTTTTCACCCTTGGTATTCTTACACTTATGTGCTTCATATTACACAAAAAATGTAGTCAGTCACTGTCTTTTGAATGGTTTTAATTTAGCATTGATTTGATAAAAAAAGGACTGTCAAAACTGATCAGTCCTTTTTGGTTAGCACGGTGTTGTTTTCACCAGTGAATTATGATTAGAACGCAAAGTGTTCTGCATCAAGTGCCATAAGTGGTTCCAAACCAGTTGAAAGCACATCCACATGAGAGCGAACGCGTGGAAGGATTTTCTTGAAGTAAAAACGAGCAGTCGTTACTTTAGCATTGTAGAAATCAACATCGGTTGTACCCGCTGCTAATGTTTCTTGAGCAACAAATGCCATACGTGCCCATAAGTAAGCCAGTGTGACATAACCAGAGAAGTACAGATAATCAACTGCTGCCGCACCCACTTCATCTGGGTTCTGCATCGCACGCATACCAATTTGCATGGTGAGATCGCCCCATTCTTTATTCAAGGCTACCAATGGCTCAACAAACTCTTTCATTGCTGCATTGTCTTTGTTGGCTTCAGCAAACTTATGAATTATTTTGGTGAAGTCACGTAACATTGCACCTTGAGTTTGTAGAACTTTACGACCTAACAAATCGAGGGCCTGAATCTCAGTGGTTCCTTCATATAGGCATGAGATACGAGTATCACGAACAATTTGTTCCATGCCATGCTCAGAAATAAAGCCGTGACCACCAAACACTTGTACGCCATGTTTTGCAGACTCTGAACCTGTTTCAGTCAAAAATGCTTTTGCAATAGGAGTCAATAAAGAAAGAATATTGTCCGCAAATTTGCGTTCTTCTTCAGTTGTACCTTGCTCAACCACATCTGCATATTGAGACAGGAAATAAACAAGGGCACGACCACCTTCGGCAAACGCTTTTTGAGTTAATAACATATTGCGTACAGCAGGATGCACAATAATTGGATCAGCTTCTTTTTCTGGCGCTTTAGGGCCAGAAAGTGAACGCATAGCCAAACGGTCTTTGGCATAAGCCAATGCACCTTGGAACGATGATTCAGATGCAGATAAACCTTGAACAGCTGTACCAATACGCGCAGTATTCATGAAAGTAAACATGGCATGTAAACCGCGATTTTCAGGTCCGATTAAGAAGCCTTTTGCATTGTCAAAGTTAATGACGCAAGTCGCGTTACCATGAATTCCCATTTTGTGTTCAATAGAACCACAACGAACTGCATTACGATCACCCATTGAACCGTCTGCATTAACATTGAATTTTGGTACGATAAAAAGTGAAATACCTTTAGTGCCTTTAGGCGCACCAGGTAAGCGCGCAAGTACGATATGAATGATGTTTTCAGCCATGTCGTGTTCACCAGCAGAGATAAAGATTTTCTCGCCAGAGATTGCAAAACTACCATCGTCATTGGGTTCAGCTTTAGAGCGGATAATGCCAAGGTCTGAACCCGCATGCGATTCAGTTAAGCACATGGTTCCAGTCCATTCACCAGAAACAAGTTTCGGTAAATAAGTTGATTTTTGCTCATCAGAACCATGGTGTTCAATAGTACGTACTGCACCATGAGATAGACCAGGGTACATACCCCATGCCCAGTTTGCTGCACCTACCATTTCAGAAATAGCAGTAGCTAGTGAACCTGGTAAACCTTGACCGCCATGTTCTTCAGGAACTGCAAGGGAAGGGAAACCTAGCTCGATATATTTTTGATAAGCTTCTTTAAAGCCTGTTGGTGTCGTTACCACACCATCATTCCATGTGCAGCCTTCGCGGTCACCCACTTGATTCAGTGGAGATAGTTCATTTTCACAGAAGTCCGCAGCAGCTTCTAAATATTGATCCACCAATTCACGGCTGACGTTTTCCTGAAATGCAGGAAGTTTTGCATAGTGTTCTTCGGCATTTAATAATTCATGCAAAACAAATTGCATATCACGTAGCGGCGCTTTGTATTGTGGCATATCGGGTTCCTCAATACTGGTTAAACCAGAGTTATAATCCTAATCAACGATAATGGTGTCTGATGACACATCTTTTACTTTTACATCGTGCAACAACTTATTTATATGTACAAGCATTTGCAGGTGAACATCCATGACTGTAAAGTCAAAGAAAATGCTGTTGAAATATCTAAGTACATTGAGTGTAAACACTTTTATCTAATTTTTAGTGAAAGGAATAGTCAAAAAACGTAAAAAGTTGTGTCCATAAAAAAAGACGCTCAAGCGTCTTTTTTTATGGGATTGGTTTTAGCTTAAGAAGCTTTAACTGGGGCTGATGGCGCAGGTGGAGCCATACGCTCATCCATTTTGTTTGGTTTAAAACGTAGCTGGCATGTACCATCAATCGTTTTATCGCCCACTTTGACCTGAATGGCTTGACCGTTTGCTTTACCTACGCAGGCTTGTTGAATTTGCTCAAATTGGGCTTGACGCTCGGCACGACGTTGTTCCATTTCAGCGCGTTGTTCAGGCGTTAATTTATGGCGCTTCATAAAATGTTTGCCTTGAGGGCCATCACCCATCATATGACGTGCTGGGGGTTCCTGTGGTCCTGTTGTAGATTGGCAGGCAGCTAGACTTCCCATGGTAATAACAGTAGCAGCTAGCATCGCAATTTTAGAGATTTTGTTCATTTTGGTCCCCACATCTATGTTGATTTCATGCATTAAAGATTAAGTAATAAACATGAAGAAAGAATGGAGAGTTTTTTGAGTGAGTGTTCGCTACAATAGTGAATATAGAAGAAAAATGAGAGATCACTTTTGAATATACGTCGTGTGCCAATCGCCTTACGTCTATTTTTGACGGTGTTGTTGACCACTTTATTGATCACCACCTTAAGTTTAGGCATTTTGCATTGGACCATGCAGAAAAATTTTGCCCGTTATGTGGCAGATGTTGAAATGCAAAAGTTGGATCATCTCATAACTAATCTGGGAAATGTATATAGCGTTTATCATGACTGGGGCAATGCGATTCAGGCACAGATTTTACAAATTGAAGGTGACGCTGCACCTGATGATTATGATCGTTTGTCACGTTGGTGGTTGCGCCGTCAGTACGATATTGCGATACAACAGCGGATGTTTAAAGAACAGACCTTGTTGAGCCTTTCTCCAGAACTTTCGCATAATATTGAGTTTCGTAATCGTCCTATTCTGGATGAACAAGAACGCAAATTTATTGAAGACAATTTGCCTTCGGAATATCAGCCTTTTGAAGGGCTTAAGTTTCCACTCAGTGCAAATCAAAATCTATTTCGTCCAAATGACAAAAATAAAGATCCTCATAAACCTCCGCGTCTTTCTGAAATGGCAGGCATGATGCCGCAAGACGGTAAAAAACGCTTTATTTCGATGCCTGACCGACTGGGTTTAAGTTCACGTCTTTCGTTATACGATGCCAAACATCAGTTTGTGGTCGGTGAACCTTCCAATGAGCAGTTATCTTTTCGACCTATTATTGTGGGCAATGAAGTCGTGGGTTATCTGGGGCTGAAACCTGTACTGGATGAAGATGATGCACTCAGTATCAATTTCTTTAGTAACCAAAAGCGGTTTTTGTTATTAATTTATACTTTTTCAGTTTTAGCCAGTTTAGTGGCAGCATTATTACTTGCAACTTATTTTAAAAAGCCAATTCAGCGATTACTTAATGCTACTCGTGAATTAACTCAAGGGAATTATCAACATCAGGTTATCATTAAACGTAACGATGAATTAGGCGATTTAGCAGCGCAATTAAATCAGTTGGCGGTAATTCTGGATCAACATGAACAATCACGCCGTCAATGGGTCGCAGATACTTCACATGAATTGAAAACACCGCTTAGTGTGCTACAGGCCCAGATTGAGGCGATGCAAGATGGTATCCGTAAATCCAGCCCTGAACATCTGGAGGCCATGATGCGTCAAGTCACCAGTCTGAAAAAATTAACACAGGATCTAGGTGATCTAGCTCAGGCCGATGCACAGCAACTAAAATGTTACTTTGCTGAGGTTAACCCTTGGGATGTGATTCTGCAGGAAGTTGAGAATTTTAAGCCGAAGTTTGAACAGGCTGGGCTTGAGGTCTCAATTGGAGGTAAGGGTGCGCTTTTACAATTAGATATAGACCGTTTTAAACAAATTATGGTCAACTTGTTAAGTAATAGTGTTCGCTATACTGAACAGGGCGGAAAAATTGATATTCATACCCAAGAGACCAATCAGCATTGGAGCGTCATTGTGGATGATAGTCCACTTGGCGTAGATGATGAACATTTGCAACGTTTGGGCGAACGTTTCTACCGAATTGATGATTCACGTACACGTAGTACAGGTGGCACAGGCCTAGGTTTGGCACTTTCATGCAAGCTTGCACAAGCTTTAGGTGGAACATTAAGTTTTGCACATTCACCATTGGGTGGTCTACGTTGTATTTTGACCTTTCCTAAAACACAGTCCATACATAAGGAATAATTGACGATGAAACATGTAATGTTGGTGGAAGATGAAGTTGAACTGGCTCATCTTGTCCGTGATTATCTGCAAGCAGCAGGTTTTGAAGTCAGTATGTTTCATGATGGTCAGGAAGCCTATGATAGCTTTTTACAGCGTAAACCTAGCCTAATGGTATTAGATTTAATGGTGCCTCGTATGGATGGCCTGACTATTTGCCGTAAAGTTCGGGAACAGTCAGACTTGCCTATAATCATGGTGACGGCACGTACTGAAGAAATTGACCGTGTTCTTGGTTTAAATATGGGCGCTGATGATTATGTCTGTAAACCTTTTAGTCCTAAAGAATTGGTTGCGCGGGTGCAAGCAGTATTACGTCGTTTAGATCGTAAAGCAGAACCTGAACAAAATGATTTATTTAGGATTGATAAAGCCCAGCAACGAATTTGGTATCAACAAAAATCTTTAAATTTAACGCCTACCGAGTTCCGCTTGTTAGAGCTTTTTTTGGAGCATGTAGGGCAGGTTTATTCTCGTGCACAGCTTTTAGATCATATCAATCCAGATAGTTTTGATGTAGCAGATCGGGTTATTGATAGTCATATTAAAAATTTGCGTCGCAAAGTTACGGAAGCTGCGGATACTGGAAATCGTCATGAATGGATTCAGGCCGTCTATGGAGTAGGCTATCGTTTTGAATATCCAGAAGATTAATCGTACATAAAAGCGTATGGGGCAGTATTTCAATCTTTAGTACTGCTCTTTTTAATACAGTCTGGCTATGAGCCAGACTGTAGTTTTAAACGCATTTTTTGTGTTTTATTAAGTTTGCTGACCACCAAAACATAAGAAGATTTGACTAAGTCTTGAATTAATTCTGCATCAATATTTTGACCCTCAAAAATTGAGATCCAGTGTTTTTTATTCATGTGATAGCCTGCTTTAATTGAGGGATATAATTCTTTAAGTTCTTCTGCCTGATCTGGCTCAATTTTTAGATTTATGAATTTTTGTTGATTGATTTCACCCGTCAGCATAAACATTTTGTCAAAGACTTTAATTACATTACATTGTGGCCCAAAAGGGTGGGATAACTCGGCTTCCGGTTGTTCTAAAGCAATTTTTAAAGCAAGTTGCTGAATTTTTGCTGCGTTCATGATGAGCTCTTTCAGTCGATTTTTTTGGTTAAGTTTTAACCATTGTGGATTTCAGAGTTTAAACTGAGTTGATGCTCTGAGGTTATCCTGTGGATAATCACAGTGTTATCCACAGAAAATGGGGATAACTGTGCTCATTCTTCATGCTTTAAGATGAACAACTTACCATCACTTCTGGTACATCATTTGGCAAGGGTACTAAATCTTCAGGCCGTTCTAGTTCAGGTTGTGAGGTAAACGGATGACGAAGCAAAGTAAATAACCGTTCGACTTCACTGAAGTCACCTTGTTCAGCTTGCTCGATGGCTTTTTGCGCCATATGATTTCTTAGAATATAAATGGGATTGGCTTTTTGCATTTGGGTATTGAGCTGTTCGGTATTCTGATGTTCACGAATACCATGATAAAGTTGTAAAAAATCATCAAACTGTCGAATATCTAGGCAATCATCACGAAGCGCCTTGTATTGCTGATTTTGCAATCGTAAAAAACTTTGAGTGTAGTCAAGTTGTTCACTTTGGAGGATGCGTAAAAAAGCCATACCACAATCGAAACTATCCTTATGAAAATTCGGAAGCCCCATTTTTTTACATAAACCTTGGGTATAAGTTTCTAAAAAAGTCGGTTCAAAATGTTCCAGACAATCGGCCAATTGCTGTTTAAACGCTTCCTTATCTTCTGGTTTTGCCAATGGAATCAAATTATTCAGCCACATCCATAAGTTCCAATGCGCGATGCTCGGTTGGTTTTGATACGCATAACGACCTTGATGGTCTGAATGGTTGTTGATCCAGTTAGGGCGAAACCGCTCCATAAAACCGTATGGACCAAAATCTAAAGTAGAACCTGTGATATTTAAATTATCTGTATTCATAACCCCATGAGCAAATCCAACCAATTGCCATTGTGCTATCATTTTTGCTGTATTTTTAATTACGCCTTGGGCAAAGGTCAGGACGGGGTATTCAGTTTCTAATGCTTCTGGATAATGCCATTCGATACATTTTTGAGTAAATTCTGTGAGTAATTCAGGTGCGTATTGATTGATCCATTCAAAATGCCCTAAACGAATATGACAATCCGAACTGCGTAATAACATAGCCCCTTGTTCCAACTTTTCACGTTGTATACCCTGACGAGAGGTCGTAAACCCGACTGCATTACTTGATGGAATATTTAAACTATTTAAAGCATGTCCAGCTAAGTATTCACGAATAACAGAACGTAAAACCGCACGCCCATCGCCCATACGTGAATAGGGTGTTAAACCAGCCCCTTTTAAATGTAAATCGATCGTTTGGCCTGAATGATTTAGTATTTGTGCGATTAATAAGCCTCGACCATCGCCCAGTTGACCCGCCCATTGCCCAAATTGGTGGCCCGCATAGACCATTGCCAAAGGCGGGAATTCAGTAAAAGTTTGTTGTCCGCTGCAGATGTCAATCCAACGCTGTTTATCTTGTTCAGACCATTGTAAATCATCAGCCAGCTCGGCATTAAAGTGGCCTGCGGTAGCACCTTGAAGCGGTACAGGTGCCTGTTGATGATAAAGCTTTGGATTTAGGTCAGGATAACGTGAATTGAAATGCATGATAAAAGGCGTATTGAGGCTGAAATTGCACTATAGCAAATAATCCAGCTTCTACCTAAAACATGGGATTAATGATAATCGTAGAATGTTTATTATCTAGATTCATTCTTTTTTCGACTAATCATTAAGTTGCTAAAACGATTCAAAAATTGTGGGCTTATGGCGGACAACTGATACAAAAATTTAGCTTTTAAACCAATGGGCGTATGAGTTACTCGAAAAAAATGATCTTTCTGTTGTGCAAGCTTTAATACTTGTGCAGCAACATCAGATGGACTTAAATTTACGCCCATATTTTGAATGCTGCCTGCATCCATATTTTTAACCATCGCGGTTTGTACAAATAATGGCATAACATCTAAAACCCGAATGCCATATTTTTGCCATTCGACGTCTAAAGCTTCAGTCAGCCCTCGTACCGCAAATTTACTAGCTGAATATGAGCTTAGATCTGCTTGCCCATAAATGGCAGAGGCCGAAGACAGATTGATAATACGGGCAAAAGAGGTCTGTTTTAAATAAGGCAAAGCGGCGTGACAACCATTCAGCACGCCTTTGACATTAATATCGATGGTTCGCTGATGTGATTCTATTGGGGTCTGTTCAAATGCACCTGAGTAAAGAATACCCGCATTATTCACCAGAATATTTAATTCGCCAGCCCACTGCACAAACTGTTGTAGGGCAGCTTGCCAGTTACCATAATCACTGACATTCAAATAGCCTGCAAAAGCGCGTGGACCTAATTCCTTAGCTAGTTTTTGACTCTGAATCTCATTAATATCAAAAATACCCACTAGGTAGCCTTGTTGATAAAAAGTTCGTGCAATTTCAGCTCCAATCCCTTGAGCTGCACCTGTAATCAGGATACTTTGAGCCATATTTTTCTCATTTGTTTTTGTTAAAAAATGACGCGGATTTTAATGCGTTCTATTCACATCATAACAAATCTGCTTTCGAAATAAATCTACTGCGATGCTCTGCCGAGGAATGAAACATGGAACAACTATTAAATATCATGCGCGAGTTACGTGAAAAATGTCCGTGGGATCGTGAGCAAACTCCATTAAGTTTGACCAAATATGCAATCGAAGAAGCTTATGAGGTTGAAGCTGCGGTTCGTGAAGGCAAGCTCGATGAAATTCGTGATGAACTGGGTGACTTGCTGTTGCAAGTCGTTTTTCAGGCACAAATGTATAGTGAACAAGGTGCTTTTGATTTTCAGGATGTGGTTAATGCCATTAGTGAAAAGATGATTCGCCGACATCCCCATGTTTTTCAGCCTGAAAAATTTTCGGCCTTAAGTCCTGATGAAGTAAATGAGCTATGGCAAGACATTAAGCAACAAGAAAAAAAAGATAAACCAAAGTCCCATTTAGATGAGGTTAAACACGGTTCTGGACTCGATCAGGCACAGGAGATTCAAAAGAAAGCAGCGAAATTGGGATTTGATTTTGAGACAGTTGACGATGCTTATGGCAAATTGAAAGAGGAACTGGGAGAATTGGAACACGCACTTCAATCACAACAATTCGATGAAATAAATGAAGAATTTGGAGATTGCCTATTTTCTCTGGTCAATGTTGGGCGTAAACTTGGTCTGTCCAGCGAATCTGCACTTTTGGGGACGATTTTTAAGTTTAGACAACGTTTTGCTTATATTGAGCAACAAGCAACTTTACAACAAAAAACTTTAGAAGATATGAGTCTACAAGAAATGGATTCGCTCTGGAATCAAGCGAAACAACAATTAAAATCTAGGTCTTTATAATATGATTACACTACGACAGCTTTGTGCATATTGGATACAAGCAGGTATTTTATGCTTTTTTTCAAGTTTAAGTTATGCGCAACAATTTGATCAGTCCTATCACTCATGGAAAACTCAGCAACAAGCCCATGATCAGCGCTTAGGTGCGTCATCTTCAGCGGACTATTATCTGGGAAAACCTACTTTACAAAAAGATGTCTCAAAAAATAGTACTTCTAAAAATAGTACGATTCAAAATTTGAGCAATAAGATTAATATTAACACTGCTACGGCTCAGCAACTCCAACAACTCAATGGCATTGGGGTAAAAAAAGCGCAGGCAATCGTGGACTATCGTAACCAGAATGGTCAATTTAAAACGGTAGAAGATTTGCTCAATATTAAAGGCATTGGGCCAAAATTTATTGAAAAAAACAAATCAAGTCTTCGTTTATAATGCCAAAGGTTTAACAAGATTTGTGAGCTAAGTGCCTAATCATTGAGAGAATCAAATTGCCCTTTAGTCGGGTTAGAGATATGATTAGCGCATCTTATCATTTACGTTCAGACGTAGGAGACAGCGTCTTTTGCAAACTTTGCGCGCGTCAAAATGTGGTTTATCTACAACGCAACTTCCTTCTTCTATCCTAGATGTGATCGATAGTCTGACCAAAGCTGGTTATGAGGCTTATATTGTCGGTGGTGGAGTCAGGGATCTAATGTTAGGCCTGAATCCTAAAGATTTTGATGCCGTCACTAATGCCACACCTGCTCAGGTGAAAGAAGTTTTTGGACGACGTTGTCGTATTATTGGACGACGTTTTGAGTTGGCACATGTCTATTCTGGACGAGAGCTGATTGAAGTTGCAACGTTCCGAGCTCCGCCGAAAAAAGCGGTGACTAGTACTTCTGGCATGATTCTGCGTGATAATAACTGGGGCACCATTGAGCAAGACTTTGCTCGACGTGATTTCTCGATCAATACGTTATATTATCAGCCGCGTAAAGGCATCGTGCTGGATTTTTGTGATGCCATTTCTGATGTAAAAAATAAAACGCTTCGGCTATTGGGTGATCCAAAACAACGTTTTGAAGAAGATCCTGTACGTATGCTGCGTACATTACGTTTTGCTGCTAAATTAAATTTTGATATTGATCCTGACATCTTAAAAATCTTTGATGTTGAAATGACACAGCTTTTGCGTGATGTATCACCACACCGTTTGTATGACGAATCGCAGAAACTCTTTACCATGGGGCATTTGGCTCGTGTTCTACCCATGCTCATTGAGTTTAATATCTGGAAGCAATTATTTGCAGATATTAAACCTGATATCAGCAAATTTATTGAACGCGCAGCGAAAAATACTGATCAGCGGATTCAGATTGGTAAAACGATTAATCCTGCATTTTTCTATGCTGTATTGTTGTGGAAACCTTTTTTAGAACGTTGTGACTTTTATCAATCCAAAGGTGTTGTTCCTGCTGAAGCTCGTGCGCAGGCAGGCTTGGATGTGCTTAAGCGTCAGGCAACTCGTACGGTTATTCCACGTTTTGCAGAAACCTTTATTCGTGAAGTTTGGGAAATGCAGGTACGTTTGCTTAATCCTAAACCGCAGCAAATCGAAGCATTGGCAGGACATGCGCGTTTTCGTGCAGGTTTTGACTTTTTATTGCTCCGTGAAAAATCTGGCGATGATTCAACACAAGGTATGGGACAGTGGTGGGATCATTATCAATCACTTTCCAGTGATGAAAAAGAAATTGCCATTAGCCAATATAATCGACAGCGTGCGAAAACACGTCGTAAGCAGAATACAGAATGGGTTGAGTCGAAAGAGGTCGTTGCAGAAATTGAACCGCTGGTCAATGTACCAGAACCACGCAGCCGACGCGCTCGCCGTGATCAGACACGGAATAAGGACAATGCTGGACGTATTTCTGAGTCTGCATCTGAAAATATGAGCACAGATCAGCCAATCATGAAACGCAAACGAGTGAAACGCGATTTAAGTCAGGTTGTTTTTGGGCCGACTCAATGAGTTTTGTCACGTATATTGGAATGGGAAGTAATCTAGGAGAGTCGCGTCAGATTCTCCAATATGCGGTCAAACGCTTAAAGGATCTGGGACAGGTTGAGGTTTCACGACTTTACCAAAGCCCTCCCATGGGCCCGCAGGATCAACCTCATTATTATAATGCGGCAGCGCAATTAATAACCTTGTTATCCCCTTTAGATCTACTTGATCAATTACAGGCTATTGAACAAGAAGCGGGCAGAGTGCGTCTACGCCGCTGGGGTGAGCGTACTCTGGATCTTGATTTATTGATTTATGCTGAAGAGCAGATTCAGAATGAGCGTTTGATTGTGCCGCATAGTGGACTACTTGAACGTGATTTTGTCATTGTACCGTTACTTGATATTGATACCGACCTTGTGGTTAAAGGTCAGAAGCTAAAAGATTTAGAGCTTGTAAAACATCCGTCTTTAACTGTTGTCGCGGATAGTAACTGGGTTGAAAAATAATCTGCCAGTTTGGTAGGTTGATAGAGGACATCATGATGATTAGTCTAAGTGACTTAAGAAAATTTAAAAGCGAAGGACGTAAGTTTTCCTGCTTGACCTGCTACGATGCAAGCATGGCCAAAGCGATGGAACTTGCTCAAATTGATTCAATTTTGATTGGTGATTCTCTGGGAATGGCAATCCAAGGGCACGACTCTACTTTGCCTGTGACGGTGGAAGATATGGCTTATCATACCGCAGCGGTACGCCGTGGTAACAGTCATGCCTTTATTATGACCGATTTGCCTTTTATGAGTTATGCGACCTTAAATGATGCTTTGCAAAGTGCTAAAAAAGTCATGCAGGCTGGTGCACAAATGATCAAAATTGAAGGCGGCGCATGGCTGAGTGAATCTGTACGTGTTTTGACACAAAATGGTATTCCAGTTTGTGTGCATTTGGGTTTAACGCCACAATCAGTCCATGTGTTTGGTGGTTATAAATTGCAAGCAAAAACCCGTGAAGCAGCGAATCAGCTGATTGCTGACTGTACTGCGGTGGTAAATGCTGGAGCTGCGGTTTTATTGCTGGAATGTGTACCCGCACAATTAGGTCAGGAAATTGCTGAACTATTTCCTGATACACCCGTGATCGGGATCGGGGCAGGCAATCAAACTGATGGTCAGGTATTGGTTGTACAAGATATGCTGGGTTTGACGTTCGGACGTGTTGCACGATTTGTACGCAATTTTATGAAGGAACAATCAGGTGAAACTGCAATTGTGGATGCGTTTAAAGCTTACCATGCAGCTGTACAAGACCAATCTTTCCCGGCAGCAGAACATACTTTTCAGGTCGAGTTATAACTCATGAAAACAGAAACAACCATTCAGGGATTGGCGGCATCTTTACAAGCTGCTCGTGCTGCACGTAAAAGTATTGGTTTTGTGCCAACGATGGGGAATTTGCATCAAGGACATCTGAACCTGGTGCGTGAGGCAAAAAAACTCTGCGATGTGGTCGTAGTCAGTATTTTTGTTAATCCAATCCAGTTTGGTGAAGGCGAAGACTTTGAGAGCTATCCCCGTACGCTGGAGCAAGACAGCCATTTATTGGCAGATGTAGGGTGTGACATTATTTTTGCACCCACTGTCGATCAGATGTATGGTAAACAACCCCGTCTGACCAATATTAGTGTGGGTGGTATTACCAATGATTTATGTGGTCAATCACGACCAGGTCATTTTGATGGGGTCGCAGTGGTTGTAACCAAACTGTTTAATATTGTACAGCCTAATTTTGCTTTTTTTGGTCAAAAAGATTATCAGCAATTGGCTGTCATTCGTCAGTTGGTCAAAGATTTAAACATTCCTGTTGAAGTGATTGGTGTGTCTATCGCTCGTGCTGAAGATGGTCTGGCATTAAGTTCACGCAATAGTTATCTAACCGAAGAACAACGTAAAACAGCACCCATTATTTACCAGTCACTCAAACAGGCAGAAAAAGAGCTGCACGCAGGTATTGCATTAGCTGAGGTGCTACAAACTATCAGAGCGCAATTGACAAATGCAGGCTTTGTTGTGGACTATGTCGAGGCACGTCAACCGAATTTGCAGCCAGTTGAAATATTTGATCAGGATATTGTTTTGTTTGCGGCTGCGAAGTTAGGTTCAACGCGTCTTATTGATAATTTACAGGTTCAATTTAAGGCATAATATTAAAAGGACAGCCATGCCATGAAGCGTATTCTTATCGTCACAGGGCAATCTGGATCTGGTAAATCCTCCGCATTGCAGGTTTTGGAAGATCTGGGTTACTACTGTATTGATAACCTGCCTTTGGCATTGTTGCCAGAAATTGTCTCCAAGCTCGATCATGAAAATAATCTTGAACAATTAGCGCTTGGAGTGGATGTTCGAAGTACGCGGGCCGATTTACAGGAATTTGATCAAGTGTTTGAACAATTACAGCGACACGGTTCTGTCGATGTAATTTATTTGACCACGCAAGATCAGGAACTTATTGCCCGTTTTAGTTCCTCACGTCGTCCACACCCATTGGCCAGCCGTTTTAAAAGTTTGAATGAATGTATTCAGGAAGAAAAACAACTGTTGATGCCGATTCAATTTCGTTCCACAGTACATATTGATACAACCGATAAAAGTGTGCATGACCTTAAACACACCTTGCTTTCAAAATTAGGGCAATCGGATCAACTGATTTTGATTTTACAATCATTTGGTTATAAACACGGTATTCCTCTAGATGCTGACTATGTCTTTGATGTTCGGCATTTGCCTAATCCTCACTGGGATTTGGAGTTGCGTAGATTTTCAGGACTAGATAAACCTGTTCAGGATTTCTTGGAAGCAAGTGCACAAACCAATGATATGTTTAACGATATCTATCAATTTTTAGATAAATGGTTGCCTGTGTTTGCAGAGGGGCACCGCCATTACATGACCATTTCGATTGGTTGTACAGGCGGGCAACATCGCTCGGTTTATATTGTAGATAGACTAAAAAAGGCGCTTGAGGCAAAATGGTCTATTCAGGTCTTACATAGAGAAATGAAGCACTGGTCATGATTGACAGCACAGTTGATGTAATTAATAAACTTGGCCTACACGCACGTGCGTCGGGGAAATTGATCGAAGTCACTACTAAGTTTCGATCTTCTATTCAGATTGGTAAAGGCGATAAACTCGTTGATGCCAAAAATATTATGTCCTTGCTCATGCTTGGTGCTGGCAAGGGAACCACTTTGCGTTTAGTGATTGATGGACCTGATGCTGAAAAAGCAGAAGAAGAAATCAAAGCATTATTCGCAGCAAAATTTTATGAGGCAGATTAACCGTGGCACGTCGTCCCAATAAGCGTTACAGTGAAGAAGATTTTGATTCTTTAGAAGGGCGTGCAAGTAAAACTGAACAGAAAAAAGCAGTGCAGCGTATGGCGGCACTGGGTGAGCAACTTGCGGAACTTTCAGCAAAACAAATCCAGAAGCTACCAGTTGATGAGCGTTTAATTGATGCGTTGCTTGATGCACAAACGATCACTTCGTTTGAAGCCCGTCGTCGTCAGTTTCAACGCGTCGGTAAGTTATTACGCAATGAAGATGAAACTGTAATTTTATCTTATTTGACTCCGCAGCAAGGTTTAAAAAAGCAGGCACAATTACAACGCTGGGTTGATCGTATGATTGAACAGGGCGATCCTGCTATTAATGAGTTTAGTAAGATTTATAATGCATCTGAACGCCATACTTTGCGCCAACATGTATTGCGAATTAAGAGAGATATTACTCAAGCAGCGGGGGAAGAGGAGCTTGCAGCATCCAAACTGAAGCTTTTTAACTATGCACAGCAAGTAGCTTTATTATCAGATAATTGATTTTACTTTATTTAAAATTTATAAATTATAGGTGTGATGCCAGTCAATTCTATGATTGACTGGCATTTTTATTGGATCTAATTAAACTCACCTACAGCTCGCTCTTTAGCCCAGTCACGTAAAATAAATTTTTGTAATTTACCTGTTGAGGTCTTTGGAATCTCAGTAATCACAATATCTTTAGGAACTTTAAAACGCGCTAATTGTTGTTGGCAATGTGCAATCAATTCATCAGTCGTAACACTGGCTCCTTGTTTTAGCTCAATAAAAGCACATGGAACTTCCTGCCAATGTGGGTCTGGTTTGGCAACTACTGCGGCGGTCATCACAGCAGGATGTTGATATAATACTTCTTCAACTTCGAGCGATGAAATGTTTTCACCGCCTGAAATAATCACGTCTTTAGCGCGGTCAGTAATTTTGGCATAACCATCCGCCTGACAAACCGCTAGATCTCCACTATGGAACCATCCCCCTGCAAAGGCTTCTTCAGTCGCTTTGGGATTTTTGAGGTAACCTTTCATTACGATATTGCCGCGGAACATAATTTCACCCAGCGTTTTTCCATCTGCAGGGACGGGTTGCATGGTTTCAGGGTTAAGCACCCGCATACTGTCCTGTAAAGGGTAAGGTACGCCTTGGCGTGAGTGTAGCTGGGCTTGTTCCTGAATTGAAAGATCATTCCAACCTGCCTGAGAAGCACAAAGTGCAGAAGGTCCGTAGGTCTCAGTTAGTCCATACACATGGGTAACATTGATGCCAATATGACGCATACCTTCAATAATTGCGGCGGGTGGTGCTGCACCTGCAACCATGACTTCAACCCGATGATCAAAACGAAGTTGCTTATCTTTAGGTGTATTAATCAGCATGGACAGTACGATGGGGGCACCGCAAAAATAATCTACTTTATGTTGAGCAATAAGCTGAAATACCAGTTCAGGATCAACTTTACGTAAACAGACATTGGTACCACCATTTGCTGCAATGGTCCATGCAAAACACCAACCATTACAGTGGAAGAGCGGCAACGTCCATAAATAATTAGCTCGTGGCGTCATACCGCAGGCAATGATATTACTTGCTGCATTTAAATAGGCACCACGATGATGATAAACTACGCCTTTAGGATTGCCAGTTGTACCAGAAGTATAATTCAGGCTAATCGCATCCCATTCATCATTTGGCAGTGACCATTCAAAATGTGTGTCGCCTTGACTGAGCCATGTTTCATATTCAATTTGACCAATAGGGTTGGAAAGTTCAGATTCATATTCGAGATCAGCAACATCAATCACAAAAATCTGCTGCGAAACCAGTGCCAGGGCTTCCTGAGCAATAATCGCAAACTCAGGGTCGACTAGTAAAACTTTAGTTTCTGCGTGCTCCAGCATAAATGCGATAGTTTTTGCATCAAGCCGGGTATTCAGGGTATTAAGTACTGCACCTGCCATTGGGACCGCAAAATGTGCTTCAATCATCGCAGGAATATTCGGTAGTAATACCGAAACAGTATCATTTTTTTGAATTCCAAGCTTTTGTAATGCATGCGCAAACTGGCAGCAACGCTGGTAAGTCTGTTTCCATGATAACCTGCGTGCACCGTGAATGATGGCTGCCTGATCTGGATAAATATAAGCTGCACGTTCTAGATAGCGCAAAGGGGAAAGAGCGACAAAATTGGCTGCCGTTTTTGGTAGCTCATTATAAGCATGCATGGCTTGACTCCGTGTCATTGTTTTAATTGCTATTACTTAAAGATATGGATTTAATTTGAGCAACGCATTTAGGCTTTAGTCTTAAAGGGATATTAACCCGTATTCAATTTAACAAGGAAATAAAGTCTTTTGGGTGTGCTTTTGTTGTAGCTATATGCCCACTCTTAGGGTGTGAATCTTCGCTGAGCTTGTAAATCCTACTTTTGCCCCCATCTAATACGGCATAATTGAGGAAAGAATTGAGAATCTTGGTTTTTTTTAATTCAGATTGTTTTCTCTCGCTGCTAACACGTGTAAAATTCTGTCTACTTTTTATTTTACCCACCGTTTTTATATTTTGAGGTTTTCCTCGATCATAATCTCGCGGTGATATGCTCCATTGTGCGGGGCATCACTCCTTAAGGATTTTCTTATGCCAATTATCACATTGCCAAATGGCGATCAAAAATCATTTGATCAAGCTGTTTCTGTTATGCAAGTCGCGCAAAGTATTGGGCCGGGTCTTGCAAAAAATACCGTTGCTGGTCGTGTCAATGATCGCCTAGTAGATGCATGTGACTTAATCACCGAAGACGCAACCGTCCAAATTATTACTCCTAAAGACCCTGAAGGCGTTGAAATTATTCGTCACTCTTGTGCGCATTTGGTCGGACATGCAGTCAAGCAATTGTTTCCTGAAGTACAAATGGTGATTGGCCCAGTCATTGAGGAAGGGTTCTATTACGATATCTTTAGTCCAAAGCCATTTACTTTAGATGATATGGCGGCGATTGAAGCACGTATGAAACAGTTGATTGATCAGGACTATGATGTCATTAAAAAAATGACACCACGTGCCGAGGTAATTAAAGAGTTTCAATCCCGTGGTGAAACTTATAAATTGCGTTTGATTGATGATATGCCAGATGAAACAGCGATGGGGCTGTATTATCATCAGGACTATGTTGATATGTGCCGTGGGCCCCACGTGCCAAATACCAAGTTCTTGAAAAACTTTAAACTGACCAAAATCTCTGGTGCCTATTGGCGCGGTGATGCTAAAAATGAGCAATTGCAGCGTATTTATGGAACAGCTTGGTCTGATAAAAAAGAACTGGCAGCTTATATCAAACGTATTGAAGAAGCGGAAAAACGCGATCATCGTAAAATTGGTAAGGCGCTTGATCTGTTTCATATGCAAGAAGAAGCACCAGGTATGGTATTCTGGCATGCAAATGGCTGGACCATTTATCAAGTTCTTGAACAATACATGCGTAAAGTTCAGCAAGATAATGGCTATCAGGAAATCAAGACACCACAAATTGTTGATTTTAGTCTGTGGGAAAAATCAGGACATGCAGCAAACTATGCTGAAAACATGTTTACGACCCATTCAGAAAACCGTAATTATGCTGTTAAGCCTATGAACTGTCCTTGCCATGTGCAAGTCTTTAATCAAGGTTTAAAATCATACCGTGATTTACCTATTCGTTTGGCCGAGTTTGGTTCATGTCACCGTAATGAGCCATCAGGCTCTTTACATGGTATTATGCGTGTACGCGGCTTTACCCAAGATGATGCGCATATTTTCTGTACCAAGGAACAGATTGGAAAAGAGGTTGCTGACTTTATTCAATTAACTCTGGATGTCTATAAAGACTTCGGTTTTGAAGATGTGCAAATGAAGCTTTCGACTCGCCCAGAAAAACGGGTGGGAGAAGACGCACTTTGGGATCTTGCCGAAAAATCATTGGCAGATGCTTTGGATGCAGCTGGGCTTGATTGGGAATTGCAGCCAGGTGAAGGTGCATTCTATGGTCCAAAAATTGAATTTTCATTGAAAGACTGTTTAGGTCGTGTATGGCAATGCGGTACGATTCAGTGTGATTTTAATTTACCGGAACGTCTGGATGCTTCATTTGTGACAGAAGACAATGAACGTGATCAGCCTGTAATGTTGCATCGCGCAATACTTGGCAGTTTTGAGCGTTTTATTGGTATACTTATTGAACACTATGCGGGTTTTATGCCACCGTGGTTATCACCTGTGCAAGCTTGCGTGATGAATATTACTGATTCACAAGCTCAAGCGTGTGAGCAGGTAGTGGCAAAACTCAAAGAAAATGGTCTTCGAGCGATTTCTGACTTGAGAAATGAGAAAATCGGCTTTAAGATTCGTGAGCGTACACTTGAGCGTATTCCGTACCTTTTAGTATTAGGTGACCGTGAGGTTGAGGAAGGTACTGTTAATGTTCGTACTCGCTCAGGAAAAAATTTAGGTACTATGTCGATTGATGCATTCGTTGACTTAGTGAAATCTGCCGTTGCCGAACGTGGCCGGTACATTGTGGAGTAAGAAAGATTAAACAGCCTGATCGTAACCAACAACAAGGTGCAAAAAGTAACCGTCCTGCTATTAATGACGAGATCCGTGCAAAAGAAGTACGCCTCGTTGCAGCAGATGGAGAACAAAAAGGGATCGTTTCACTTGCTGAAGCGTTGCGTGCTGCGGAAGAAGTAGATCTTGACCTCGTTGAGATTGTTGCCAATGCAGAACCACCTGTTTGTAAAATCATGGATTACAACAAGCACTTGTTTGATTTGAAGCAAAAGCAAAAAGATGCGAAGAAAAAACAGCATCAAGTACAGGTGAAAGAGATCAAACTACGTCCAGCAACGGATGTAGGAGATTATCAAGTTAAGCTTCGTGCGATTTTAAAGTTCCTTGAAGAAGGGAATAAAGTCAAAATCACATTGCGCTTTCGTGGTCGTGAAATGGCTCATCAACAACTTGGATTGGCTCAATTACAAAAAATTGAAGCTGACGTCACTGAGTTTGGTGTAGTTGAACAGGCACCGAAAATGGAAGGTCGTCAAATGGGCATGTTACTTGGACCGAAAAAGAAAAAGTAATCTTTCCCTATATAAAAAAACGCAGCCGAAAAGCTGCGTTTTTTTATATTTATTTATAAACTATTTTACCAATTCTATTGAAAAGGCGTTGAATAAACTCAAACTATAAAAAATAAGCTTAAGGAGAAAAACATGTCAGAAATTGAAGGAACGAAGCAACTCGCCAACATTAATCAGAAAGTTATTGAAAACGGTCAGGTACTTCCGTCTGTTAAACTTAAAGATGGTAGTCAGGTACAGACAGGAACAGTTGCAACGATGTTGCATAATATTCAACTTTATAATACGGGTGAACGTGGAGTTGTAGAGCAGGAACTTATCCTAGCCATTCCAACATTATTCAAAGTTGGGTTGTTTGATCTATTTTCTATAGATGAATGGATACAAGGAGAAAATCAAGGTCGAAAATTTGTAGGTGAGCAGGCGAAAGAGTATCAAAGTAAACAAAATGTAACTGCAAAATAAGAATTCAGATTCTCATTTCATGATTGTCTTTAAGGTTGTTAAGCAAAGTCGCTGTTAGAATAAATCACTTTGTATACTTTTAACACATGTTAAAAACCATGTTATAAACGTATACAAGGACTTAAAGATAGAAAAATAGGATAAGCAGGTATTTCATGATAGACCTATATTATTGGGGCACACCCAATGGACATAAGATCACCATCGCACTTGAAGAAATGGGACTGGAATACCAGATTTTTCCGATTAATATTTTAGAAAATGACCAGTTTCAGCCAGATTTCTTAAAAATTTCGCCAAATAATAAAATCCCAGCCATCATTGATCAAAATGGCCCCAATCATGAACCCATCTCCATCTTTGAATCTGGCGCAATTTTACAATATTTGGGCCGTAAGACTGGACTTTTTTACCCAACGGATGAGCAAGAGCGAGTCGAGGTTGAACAATGGTTGATGTGGCAGATGGGAGGTTTTGGTCCAATGCTCGGTCAAAATCATCATTTTGGTCGCTTTGCCAAAGAAAAGATTCCGTATGCGATCGATCGCTATGTGACCGAAACTAAGCGACTTTATAGTGTCCTAAATACACAGTTGATTGGACAGAAATTTGTTGCTGGAGAATATTCAATTGCTGATATGGCAATTTTGCCCTGGGCTTTACGTCACGAGTGGCAATCTATTGATTTAAATGATTATCCGTATGTGAAAGAGTATGTTGAGCGCTTGACCGCCCGTCCTGCCATACAAAGGGCTTTATCTATTCAAGTCACTTAATCGAGTCAAAAAGTGGATAGTTTTTTTAGATTTAATTCTTATTATGAAGTTAAATGCTGCTGATTCTCGATGTGATAATGTTCTGATGTGTGAAAAGAAAAAGATTTAATATCACTGATTGACTGACCAGACGTATTTTTCTGGTCAGTTTAAAGCGTTATAAATGTGGACATTCATCCAGTTTAAAATGAATTTCATCTTTGAGATTAGATTTTTTAAAAAACCAAAGTTTCTTTGGAACTTCAACTTTTGTGTTGGAAATAGCCTGCATTACTTGAGCATCCAGTGAATAAATGCCTGAACCCTTTTTAATTTTAACTTTGGTCGTTTCACCTTGTTTATTTACTTTAAAATTGAAGCGTACTAAACGATCTTTGCCTTTGAGTTCATCACGAGATATTGTCAAAGCAGGTTGCTGAAGATAGTCAAATGGAACGGATTTTGAGCTTTGCTGTTTTAACCAGTTATTTGAATTAAAATGATAAATGCATTCTGCCATTGCATCAGTGTCTTTATAATCAAGATTAAAGGTTTGATAACCAATCGTTGAAATTAGATTTCCATCTTGTTGAAAGGGTTTAACTTTTGCTTGCTGAGTCGCTTTAACAAGTAAATCATCCAGCTTTTGACTGCCTGTACTTTCTTGAACTTTGACTTGAGTCACTGTTCCTGTTTCATCTGCGGTTACCCGTAAAATAGCAGCTCGATCCTGCCCCAATAGATCATCATTGTCATAATTAAGTTTGGGAAAATCACGCCATTCTATTCGGGTGGTCAAATGCGCGGGTAATGCAGAGCTTTTTTGAGATGCTAATTGAGATGAGTTTTCTTTGGCATCAATTTGAATCATTGATAAGCTTGTACAAAGTGCAAGGCAGAAAATAGATCGTTTCATTTTATAGGGTGAATGGTTGTTAAAGCTTGTTGCGCAGTATTCCCTTTTCAGGAAATACACGCAACAAAAAAATGCAGACTTTAGTGATCAGAACCTTTATTAATATCGACATGAAATAAATCTTTGGTCTTTGTCCAGCTTAATACCACCACTGCTAGCGTCATACAACCACCAAAAATCGTTGCGGTAATCGTTCCGAGATATTTAGCAGCCAAACCTGATTCAAATGCGCCTAATTCATTACTACTTGAGACAAACATACCGTTTACTGCTGCCACACGACCCCGCATATTTTCTGGTGGGAAAATTTGTAAAATCGTTTGGCGGACCACGACGGAGATACTGTCACATGCGCCTGTCATTGCTAATGCAAATAGAGATAAACCTATGTGATTTGAAAAAGCAAAAATAATGGTAAATACCCCAAAACCAGCAACTGCCAATAACATATTGCGCCATGCATGATGGGTTGGAGGGAATTTAGTTAAAGCAATCATAGTCACTAATGCACCAATAGATGGTGCTGCACGTAAATAGCCTAGACCTTCTGGTCCGACTTTTAAAATATCTTCTGCAAAAATAGGCAATAGTGCAATCACACCACCAAATAGTACGGAAACTAGGTCAAGAGAAATGGCCCAAAGTACAATTTTGGTCTTCCAGATAAAGCGAAAGCCTTCTCCCAGACTTGACCACATATTTTCATGTTCGATTGCGGGAAAACTTCTTTTCTTAAGTAATAAGATCAAACAAAAACAAACGAACAATAAAATGGAAACACTAAACAGACTGGTTTCGCGACCTAAAAAGGCCAGCATAAAGCCACCGAGCATTGGGCCTAAAATGACACCGCTTTGCCAACCAATCGTGGTCCAAGTTGCACCATTGGCATATAACTCACGAGGAATCAAAAAAGGTTTTAATGAGGTCGCTGAAGGGCTGTAAAAACCGCGAATCACACCAAAACAAAAAATAACAGCATAAATGCCAATTGCTAGAGCATGTACACTAATCTGGTTTAAACCGTATAAATGAAACAACCCCCACAGAACTAAGGGCAAAGGAAATGAAAAGAACAAACAAATTTTCATAATTAATTGTTTATTAAACTTATCTGCCACATAGCCGCCCAGTAGCGACAAGCTAATAAACGGAATTGCTTCCGCTAGACCAATTAGACCCAAAGTAAGCGGATCTTTGGTAATTTTATAAAGAGAATAGGCAACAATAATTTCCTGAATCAAAACGGCAAGTGTCAGGCAAAATTGATTGACAGTAATAATGGAAAAGTCGCGATATCGGAGGGCAGCAAAAGCATCCTGCTTGGGTTTCATAACTATCGTATATTGAGAATATTGCTTCAATTATAAGCATGAATTCTTAAAAAAAGATGATTAGCGTTATTTTTTTATCGTAGGAAAATAGCAAAACTTATTTGTACATAAGCCTTATAATTCGCCTTTATCTGCTTTTGTTTTGAGCAAAGATGCTATATCATACTGCCTTCCTTACCTGCAGGTCGATTTGCAATGGTGCAAACGAGCCGAACAGGTGCCTAAAAGAGGTTACTATGGCTAAGTTAAAAACTCGCCGTGGTGCAGCTAAACGCTTCAAAGCGACTGCAAACGGTTTTAAGCGTAAACAAGCGTTCAAGCGCCACATCTTGACCAAAAAATCTGCTAAACGTATCCGTCAATTACGCGGCTGTGTAATGGTTCATGTTTCTGACATGAATTCAGTTCGTCGTATGTGCCCATACATCTAAGGAGATTATAAATGGCTCGTGTAAAACGTGGTGTAGTGGCTCATCGTCGTCACAAAAAAATTCTTGCTCGCGCTAAAGGTTACTATGGTGCTCGTTCACGCGTTTACCGCGTAGCGTTCCAAGCGGTAATCAAAGCTGGTCAATACGCTTACCGTGACCGTCGTCAGAAGAAACGTCAATTCCGTGCTTTATGGATTGCGCGTATCAATGCCGGTGCTCGTCAAAACGGTTTGTCTTACAGCCGTATGATCGATGGCTTGAAAAAAGCTCAAGTGATCATCGACCGTCGCGTATTAGCTGACATCGCTATGCATGATGCAGTTGCATTTGCTGCTTTAGCTGAAAAAGCTAAAGGCGCACTAGCTGCATAAGCTTAGAGATTCAAAGAAGGCCGCTTTTTAGCGGTCTTTTTTATTTTATTCATTTTTATTTTAATCTGATCACGATTTCGAGAATTTTGAAATATGTAAGCAATACTACTTTGTGAAGTTGGGGTAATATTTATAGCTGGGATAGTCATCATTTCGCTCAACTCAAAAAGAACCGATTGTGAAAGAAATGTGTCTAAATCAGATTCAGGGAATTGAAAGAAGCCTATTAATTTCTTGATGAATATCCGACAACGGGAAAAATTGTTGAACACGTTCCACATCTTTCAGATGTTGATCTTGATTAGCCTATTATTTCGTATGCAGATAGTCGGGTAATAGAGGGCATGCATCTCGTCGTGAAAGCAATGTTATTAATATAAACCGAGATATTTGCTGTTCAATTTGAGTGGATACCTGAGCCTGATTTTATCAATATAGATCATGCAGAGTTAAATGATGATAAATCAATTTATAAAATTTTGATTTAATTATAAATTACACAACATCAACATCTTTGATTAGACATTTACCTTCGAATCTTTTTACAGTAAAGAAAACTGGAGGAGAATAAAAAAGATGTTAGTCAGCGTAGAAGGTATAGAACAAGGTACAATTGAAACGGAGTTGAGTATTTTGCCGAGAAAGGGTGAAACGATTCGAATTTTTTATGGGCCAGATGCAGAAGTTGAAGGTGAAATCGAGAATGTTCATCACATTGTCAATCAACATGATGGTGGACATAAAGTAGTTATAAAAATTAGACCAAGTTTTTAAAACATTTGAAAAAACCTAGCACAAATTTGTTCTAGGTTTTTTAATGCTCTAAAATTTTTTATAGTCCAAAATAATAAGCACAGGCACAGATAATAATCGTGAGGATGATCAGTTTAATTACACCTGACGAACTAACTTTATGCGTTTGATGATGATGCGGTGCAGATGACTTTTTGCTTTGCAATGTGGTTTGGACGTGAGGATCGAGAGGTGATGCAATTTCCACAGGAGCCCGTTGTGCTGATTTATAATGATTGGCAATTTTTACAATCAACTTGGCATTTAAATCATCCATTTTTTGAGAAAAATTGCGCAGATTAATTTGATCTTCAGGTGTCAGCATCTCACCAGATTCACGATAAGGATGCTGCCGCAATTGATCAATAAAATCTGACAGAGCTTGAGTACGATGCAAAAGTTCATGCGCGACATCTGCAGAATAATCAGTCGGAATGAGTGCCAGATATTGCATATCCTGTAAAGGTGAACCATCTGGTTTATGAACCAGTTTGGCGTCGATTCCATAATAAGGTAAATCACGATTTTGTGGTTCGATAAAATCATGAGTGTACTTGCTACGAAATAATTCATTTTCAATAAATGTCTGGATTTCATCCCAGTCCGATTCTTTTAAATCGGTTTCAATTTTTTTGGATAACTTATCCGATAAATCAAATCGCCAAAATGTTTCTTCGTGTAAGGTTGCTTGTTGTGATGCTGGAATTTCAAAGTCATTCTCATTTAGGTACCATTCGGCAAGTTCTTTACCTAAAATCCATGCAGTTTTTTTATTTTTTTCATGACTGACAATAAAATGTGTAAAAGGGAGCAACTCAACGTTGGCATTGGGGTTTTGTTCATCGCTGAGCAATGTAGAGAGATGAAGGCTAATGCGATAGACACCTTGCTTTTTTAATCCTTCAAGCCAGATTTGAAAATGCTGCGCAAGCAAATGTTGTGAATGAAGATCACGAAACTGAAAATAATGCTGATAAAAAATAGAATGCTGTAACCAACGGTTAAAACTTAGATCATGGCTTAGATATTCATTGCCATAAGTGACCAGACTAAGTTGTTGTTTCCAGATTTGATCAAGTGCCATTGTTCAGTTTTCTCATTGGTGCTGCTTTCAATCTTATACGTTTTATAATTCAAATGACTAGAGGGTGGCTGCATTGAATCGCAATTTTACTGTGTTTGATCTTCATCATTGTGTCTAAAAACTGTTAGAATGCAGAGTTTTATTTTATTTATAACTTTGTTGCTTTGAGAGTTACTATGTCACTGGAAGCCCTGACCACCGACGCGCTTGCTGCCATTGCAGCGGCTCAAGACCTTGCTGCCCTCGACCAGGTTCGAGTTCAATTTACAGGGAAAAAAAGCCAGCTTGCAGAACAATCGAAAGCATTAGGCAAAATGGATCCTGAGGAACGTAAGGTTCAGGGTGCTGCCATTCATGCCGTTCGTGAAGCGATTAATAGCGCATTGACTGAGCGCCAAAATGCGTTACAACAAGCTGCATTACAACAAAAACTGGCCAGTGAAACGATTGATATTACTTTGCCGGGACGAGGCCAGCATACAGGCAGTATTCATCCTGTCATTCAGGTACAAGAACGTATCTGCCAGTTCTTTACCAAAGCTGGCTTTATGGTCGCTACTGGGCCTGAAGTGGAAGATGATTATCATAACTTTGAAGCTTTGAATATTCCCGGACATCATCCTGCACGTGCTATGCACGATACCTTTTATTTTGATGCTAATCATTTACTGCGTACACACACCTCTGGTGTGCAAATTCGTACAATGGAAACGACGCAGCCGCCAATTCGTATTGTGTGTCCAGGCCGTGTTTATCGTTGTGACTCAGATCAAACTCATTCACCGATGTTTCATCAAATTGAAGGTTTGTATGTTGCAGAAAACACCAGTTTTGCTGAACTGAAAGGTCTATTGATCAATCTGCTTAATGAGTTTTTTGAAAAAGATTTAAACGTACGTTTCCGTCCCTCTTATTTCCCATTTACAGAGCCGAGTGCTGAAGTGGATATTATGGACGAGCGCGGTCGTTGGTTGGAAGTATTGGGCTGTGGCATGGTGCATCCAAATGTACTACAGGCAGCAGGAATTGATCCTGAAAAATACAAGGGTTTTGCCTTTGGTTTAGGGGTAGAACGTTTTGCAATGTTGCGTTATGGCATTAATGACTTGCGTATGTTCTATCAAAATGATGTGCGTTTTTTACGCCAATTTGCTTAAACATTTTTCAGGATTAAATTAAGGTTTTATACAAATGAAAATTAGCGAAAACTGGTTACGCACTTGGGTTAATCCCGCAATTAATAGTGAAACTTTAGCTGACCAATTGACTATGCTTGGTCTGGAGGTGGATGAACTTGCATCCGTTGCCAAGCCATTTACAGGCGTTGTTGTCGGTGAAGTCCTAACAGTTGAGCAGCATCCTGATGCGGATCGTTTGCGTGTAACTACAGTAAACATTGGTTCAGGCGAACCATTACAAATTGTTTGTGGTGCGCCCAACGTTCGTGTGGGCATGAAAGCACCTGTGGCTACCATCGGTGCAGTATTACCAGGCGATTTTAAAATCAAAAAAGGCAAGCTACGTGGTGTGGAATCACAAGGGATGCTATGCGGCGCTTCAGAGATTGATCTGGAAGATAAAATCGATGGTTTATTAGAATTACCTGACAATGCGCCCGTGGGTATGAATGTTCGCGAATATCTTAAACTTGACGATAATGTTATTGATATTAGCATTACGCCAAACCGTGGTGACTGTTTTAGTATTCGTGGAATTGCCCGTGAAATTGGTGTAATCAATCAATTGCCTGTGATTCAGCCTGCGATAGAAGGCGTTGCTGCAAGTATTGAAGATCAAAAGCAAGTTCAACTAGCAACTGAAGGTGCACCTCGTTATCTAGGTCGAATTGTCAAAAATGTCAATGTAAAAGCTACGACCCCAGCTTGGATGGAACAGGCATTAGCTCGTTCGGGCATCCGTACACACAGTATTTTGGTGGACATTACCAACTATGTCTTAATGGAACTCGGTCAGCCGATGCATGCTTTTGATTTGGCGAAATTGCAAGGTGATATTCAGGTACGTCAAGCCCAATCCCAAGAAAAGTTAATGCTTTTGAATGAACAGGAAGTTGAGTTGAATCCTGAAATCATGGTAATTGCTGATGAGGCTAAGGCCTTGGCGATTGCTGGCATTATGGGGGGGCTTGAATCTAGTGTGACTGATGCAACTCAAGATATTTTCCTTGAAAGTGCATTCTTTGCACCTCTAGCAATTGCAGGGCGCGCACGTCGTTTTGGATTACACACAGATTCATCGCAACGTTATGAACGTGGAGTAGATTTTGAATTGCCAATGTTGGCAATGAATCGTGCATCACAGCTGATTCAGCAGTATGCAGGCGGTGAGTTCGGTCCAATTAGTGTGGCAGAAAAAGTTGAGTTATTGCCACAGCGTAAAGCCATTGAATTGGATCAGGCACAGATAGATGCATTACTTGGTTATCAGGTTTCGGCTGAGTTCATTACAGATGCCTTAACCCGTCTTGGCTGTTTGGTAACTGTAAAAGCACAAGGCCAGTGGTCAGTTGTACCGCCTTCACATCGTTACGATATGGTGATTTATCAGGATTTGATTGAAGAAGTTGCACGTATTCATGGCTATGACAATATTCAGATTCGTCTACCGCAAATCGATGTGAAGTTCAGTGCGTATCAGGATGGTTTTGAACAGGATCAATTGCGTCAAACGATCGCTACACTTGGTTATCAGGAAGCAATTAGTTTTAGCTTTGCGGATTTAAAGCTGGAGAAACAATTGAATTCAGATGTAAATCCACTTGCATTAGCAAACCCGATTTCAAGTGATTTGGCTGTAATGCGTAGCACTTTACTTTCCAGTTTAATCCCGTGTGTACAATACAATTTAAATCGTCAACAAAGTCGTGTACGTTTGTTTGAGCTAGGTTTACGTTTTGATTATCAAAATGCACAGTCGATTAATGACTTAAAACAAATTCCGACCTTAGCATTAATTGCCGTAGGTTCACGTATTCCTGAACAATGGCATGCTAAAGCGCAGCCAATGGATTTCTTCGATCTCAAAGGTGAAGTTGAACAGATTCTAGCAGCGGGTCGAATTCAAGTTGAATATGCGCGTTCGGAACGTGCTTGGTTACATCCAGGACAATCTGCTGAGATTCTTGTGAAAGGTAAATCGATCGGATATTTAGGTCGTTTACATCCTTCACTTGAAAATGATCTTGATTTAGGTGTAACTTGGGTTGCAGAACTAGATCAAAGTGCAGTTTTGCAATCTTATGTATCTAATTTTACAGAATTATCACGTTTTCCATCGGTTCGACGTGATATTGCGCTATTAATCAGTGATAATATAAATGTGAGTGATATTCAGCAGTTAATTAAACAAACAGGTGGAAACCTTCTGGATTCTAGTTGGTTGTTTGATGTGTATACGGGTCAAGGTGTTGAACAAGGTAAACGCTCTTTAGCATTTGCACTATTGTGGCAACATCCTTCACGTACGCTTGAAGATGCTGAAATTAAATCTGGTATGGATCAAATTATAGAAGTGTTGGAAAACACTTATCAAGCGACATTGAGGGCCTCATGACAGCATTAACTAAAGCAGACATGGCGGATCATTTAAGTGAGCTCACGAGCTTAAATCGTCGTGAAGCAAAACAAATGGTTGAGTTGTTTTTCGAAGAGATTAGCCAAGCGCTCATCGCAGGTGAGCATGTAAAACTTTCTGGTTTTGGCAACTTTGAATTACGTGATAAACGTGAGCGCCCTGGGCGTAATCCTAAAACAGGAGAAGAAATTCCAATTTCTGCACGTCGAGTCGTAACCTTTAGAGCGGGTCAAAAATTTAGACAGCGCGTAGGAAATGAGCAGGATTAACCTGCTCTTTTTTTATTCTTCATAAATGTTTGGAAAATGGCAGGTCTAATCCTGCCATTTTTAATGCTTTACCTTGCAGCTAAGATAAAATTCTTAGATTTTATTTTCATAATAGTTAAAACTTAATACCCTGTAACATTGGACAGGTACTGACTTCTTGTTGTGGGTAAATAGTGACGAAGTCCTTCATTGTTTGAGAATAGCGATTAGAATAACTCTGAATGTCATCTTTATTAATTGATGAATGTTTGCTTGGACAGATGTTACGTCTGCTTTATAACTTTTCTTATTGTAAACGCTAGATCAAATGATGATAAACCCTTTAATAAAGGGCATCTTATTCAATTATGATGTGTATGATCAGGATAGGAAGTAAGTTGAATTTTAAATAATTAATTTAATTTATTTTATTTATAAAGTTTAAATAAAAAAGAGAGCTAAAAAGCTCTCTTTTTTGACACTAAATCTAAATATTAGATTAGTGAGCAGCTTCTGATGCAGAAGCAGCAGCGTCAGTTGCAGCGCCAGCAGCGTTAGTTGCAGCAGCAGCAGCTGTGTCTGCAGCAGCAGCAGCGTCAGATGCAGCAGCAGCAGCTTCTGGAGCAGAAACAGCAGCAGCGTCAGTTGCAGCAGCAGCAGCATCAGATGCAGCAGCAGTAGCTTCAGATGCAGCAGCGTTAGCGTCAGCAGCAGCTTCTTCAGTTTTCTTTGCACAACCAACGAAAGCTAAAGTAGTAGCGATAGCAGCAGCAATAGCGATTTTCTTGAATAACATGGCATCACTCTCATAAATATTGTGAGATTAAAAAAAACCGGTGTTAGCCTGTTTGTGCTTTAATTATTCCTAACGAAGCTAGGTAACAACGCATGGAGCAGTCTAACTGGTCTGCAAATATGCTATCACTGCCTATGATGAAATACTACTGCTGGACGATAAAATTCAGTGAAAAAAGCGATAAAATAGTCTAATTATTAACAGAAAATAACAATTAAAAAGTCAGTTTATATTGGATAAATAATTGTTAACCATCTAAAACCTAAACATTTTTTACTCTTTAGTTGGTGAGTTTGTTATTTAAATGCAATATCTTTAACATTAAAAAATCACAATTGTATATTTATGTAAAAAAAGTCAACCAAAACAAAAGACTGCCCTCTAGGGCAGCCTTTTGCAAATATCTCAACGAGCTTAGTTTGCAGCTTTACGTTTCATTTGATCGAAAAAGTCATCATTGGTTTTGGTTTCTTTCATTCGATCGAGTAGAAATTCCATTGCAGCAAGTTCATCCATAGGATGAAGTAATTTACGCAGAATCCAGACTTTGCGTAGGTTGTCTTCATCCATCAGGCGCTCTTCACGACGAGTACCTGATTTCTTGATGTTCATGGCTGGGAATACGCGTTTTTCAGCAATACGGCGATCCAATGTGATTTCTTGGTTACCTGTACCTTTGAATTCTTCGTAGATCACTTCATCCATTTTGCTGCCTGTTTCAATAAGTGCAGTTGAAATGATGGTAAGTGAACCACCTTCTTCAATGTTACGTGCTGCCCCGAAGAAACGTTTTGGACGTTCTAAAGCATGCGCATCCACACCACCTGTTAAGACTTTTCCTGATGATGGAATCACTGTGTTATAAGCACGTGCCAGACGGGTAATCGAATCGAGCAGAATCACCACATCTTTTTTATGTTCAACCAAGCGTTTGGCTTTTTCAATTACCATTTCAGCGACTTGAACATGACGTGCGGGAGATTCGTCAAAGGTTGAAGCGACAACTTCACCACGAACAGTACGCTCCATTTCAGTCACTTCTTCTGGGCGTTCATCGATGAGAAGAACAATGAGGAAAACCTCAGGGTTATTACGAACAATCGACTGCGCGATGTTTTGTAACAACATGGTTTTACCCGCTTTAGGTGGCGCAACAATAATTGAACGCTGACCTTTACCAATTGGTGCGATAAGATCTACCACGCGTGCGGTTAAATCTTCAGTCGTACCATTACCAAGCTCCATAATCAGTTGCTCGGTTGGAAAAAGGGGAGTTAAATTTTCAAAAAGAATTTTATTGCGCGAATTTTCGGGAGTATCGTAATTAATCTGGTTGACTTTTAACAGTGCAAAATAACGTTCACCTTCTTTTGGTGGGCGAATGGTTCCTGTAATCGTATCGCCTGTACGCAAATTAAAACGACGAATTTGCGAAGGACTGACATAGATGTCGTCTGGACCTGCAAGATAAGAGCCTGCAGCTGAACGTAAAAAACCAAAACCATCAGAGAGGATTTCGAGAACACCATCACCAAAGATTTCTTCACCATTCATTGCATGGCGCTTTAAGATGGCAAAAATAATGTCTTGCTTACGGTTACGAGCCATTCCTTCAAGGCCCATAAACTCAGCAATCTTAATGAGTTCGCCAATCGGTTTTTTCTTGAGTTCGGTTAAGTTCATAAGTGGTCAGATTGATAAGGAAAATAAAGTGGAGTCAAATAAGAGAAGCAAAAGTCAGCCGCAAGTATTCAAATGCGAAATATACGCACTTGCATAGTCACAAACGCAGAAGTCTGGTTGATTGTTTCGGTACGAAATATATGAAAACAATTGCTAGTGCCGAGCGGCGATCTTATGTTTTGTGTCTTGCATGTAAGAAGGCAGGTGAAGTGATTTTTCTTCAGCACTTCTTGCTCAAGAAATATAAGCCAGATTAACGCGCTTGTCAATTTTTCAGCAAAAAAAATACGCTATTTTAAATAGCGTATGAGATATCGCATTTTATTGCAAAACCTTAGGTATTTTCATCAAGAAAAGCAGCCAGTTTAGAACGCGGCGCTGCACCTACTTGTTGAGCAACGACTTGACCATCTTTGAACAAAAGTAATGCAGGAATATTACGGATGTTGTATTTCACTGCAGTTTCTTCGCAAGAAGTCACATCTACTTTTACAATTTTTACTTTACCTTCATATTCTTGAGACAAATCTTCAAGTACAGGAGCAATGGCTTTACATGGCGCACACCATGCTGCCCAGAAGTCAACCAGTACAGGAGTTTGTGAATCTAGAACATCTGCTTGGAAATCAGCATCAGTGGTATTTACGATATTAGCAGACATAAGCTTGCTCCGAATTTTTAAAAAATTTTTAGAAGGTTAAGTAAATGTATCGGCATGAAGTATTACATAGCCTTCTAGGTCAATGTAAGGGTTGTTTTACATTATTCAAGGATTCGATTACTTTGTCTAATAGATGTTGGCAATGTTATTAATCGTGATAAACAATGCTGAATCATCATTATTTTTATATTAAAGCAGTCAACTGTTTGGCAAAAATGGCTTTTCAATTAGATGTATGTGAATTACTCTAAGCGACAATTCTGTAGGGGTTAGTTTCAATGGCTGATTTTTTAATTGATGAAGAATTACTTGCTGCCATCGACATGGGATCGAACAGCTTCCATTTAGCCATTGCACGTGTAGATCACGGTGAAGTCAAGAAAGTCGCTTCAATGTCTGAAAAAGTGCAATTGGCGGCAGGCCTTGATGAAAATAAAAATTTGACCGAAGCCGCGCAGCAGCGTGGTTTGGCGTGTCTGGCTCGTTTTGTCGGGCGTTTGGGTTCGGTACAGCCGAATCGTTTGCGTATTGTGGCGACCAATGCTTTACGTCAGGCCAAAAATGGCCATGAGTTTATTCAAAAAGCGGCTGAAATATTACCGAAACCCATTGAAATTATTGCAGGTCGTGAAGAAGCTCGTCTCATTTATTTGGGCGTATCCCATACTATGGCCAATGGCGGGCGTCGTCTGGTGATTGATATTGGTGGTGGTTCAACTGAATTGATTATTGGTGAAGAGTTTGAACCCATTCAAACCGAATCTTTGCAAATGGGATGTGTGGCTTATACCAAAGCTTTTTTTTCAGAAGGTGATATTAATCCTAAAGTTTTTGATAAAGCTGTGGTTGCTGCACGTAAAGAACTGTCTGCAATTGCCAATACCTATAAAGCCGAAGGATGGGATACAGTCGTTGGTTCTTCGGGAACGATTAAAGCTGCCAAGCAAATTATGGTCAATCTGGGCCTAAGTGACGAGCAGGAAAATGTCACGCGTGAAGGTCTGGAAAAACTCAAAGATAAATTACTCAAATTTAAGCATAGCTCCGAGATCGACTTTGAAGGTTTAAAAGATGATCGGCGAGCAGTTTTGCCAGCAGGATTGGCTATTTTATATGCTGTTTTTGATGTCTTGAATATCGATAAATTGGCGTATTCTGATGGGGCGTTACGCGAAGGTGTAATGTACGACTTATTAGGACGTTTTAAGCATGAAGATATTCGTGATCGAAGTGTACAAGCACTGATGGGGCGTTATAACGCAGATCTAAAACAGGCAGAGCGAGTGGTTAATACTGCACAGCAACTGTTTGATGATGTTGCGCAGCAATTAGATTTAAATAGTGAAGACAGTGACTTATTGCGTCGTGCGGCCTATTTACATGAAATTGGTCTGGCGATTAGTCACGGTGGTTACCATCGTCATGGTGCATACTTATTGCAACATTCGGACATTCCTGGGTTCTCCCAAATTGACCAAAATCATCTCTCTTTATTGGTTGCGTATCATCGTAGAAAATTGCGTAATGACGCTAAACAGGAGGTTTTAAAAGGCGGTGGCATTAAGTTAGCTTATCTTTGCTTGTTGCTACGTCTGGCTGTTTTACTCAATCATAGCCGAAGTGATCAGATGCTTCCTGCCATTGAATTGACTGTGCTAAATAGTCAACAATGGCAACTTAGTGTTTCTGGTGATGCAAAACAATGGCCGTTGCTGGTTGCTGACCTGCATGATGAGCAAGAGCAATTCAAGCATTGGGACATTGAATTGGATATTCAGTCGGAAAAATTTATCGATTAACTCGACTTGGTTGGGCGGTTGAGCATGTGTCATATGCGGCCAATACGCCCCAATTTAGGGATAATACTCGACTTATGAAAAGTAAAGCTACTCAGTCTAAAGCGTGGAAAACAGTGCAAATCGCGCGACATCCTGATCGTCCACAATTCCTAGATTATGTAGGTGAGATTTTTACCGAATTTGATGCTTTACATGGTGATCGTCTGTTTGGTGATGATGGCGCAATGGTAGGCGGTTTAGCACGTTTTGATGGTCGCCCTGTAATGGTTGTGGGGCAGCATCGTGGTCGTAGTACCCGTGAAAAGTTAAAACATAACTTTGGTATGTCTAATCCTGAAGGCTATCGTAAATCGCAGCGTTTACTCGATATGGCGGAGCGTTTTAATCTACCTGTATTTACCTTTATTGACACCATGGGAGCATATCCGGGTGTCGGTGCTGAAGAACGTGGTCAGGCCGAGGCGATTGCAACGAGTCTAGCGCAACTTTCTAACTTAAAAGTTCCTGTGATTGCGACAATTTTAGGTGAGGGTGGGTCTGGTGGTGCGCTTGGAATTGGCGTGGCTGATCGTGTCATCATGCTGTCACACAGTATCTATTCGGTGATTTCGCCAGAAGGCTGTGCTTCTATTTTATGGAAAACTGCAGAAAAAGCAGAGCAGGCCAGTGATGCATTGGCATTGACTGCGGATAAACTTCAAAAGATTGGTATTGTAGAATATGTGGTCGATGAAGGTGAAGGTGCGCATTTAGATCCAGAACAAGTTATGCAAAATCTACAAGCCGTGTTAAAACAGGCGTTGGATGAGTTGCTACCGATGGATGCAGATGAACGATGCGAAGCACGTTACCAGCGTTTAATGAAATTTGGCAGCGAAAATTTAGGACTTTCCTCTTAAATCGAGCTGAACAGTTTTCACCTGAAACGACATTTTTAATTGGATGCAGTGGTGGCATGGATTCCATGTTGTTACTGCATTTAATGTCTATTATTTTTCCAACGCGTGTTCGTGCGATTTATATCGATCATCAGTTACAAGCTCCTAGCCATGAATGGGGCTTATTTGTGCAAAACTATGCACAGAAACTTAATATTCCTGTTAGTATTCAAAAGGTTGAGGTTGCAACGGGTAATCTGGAAAATCAGGCGCGTAATGCTCGTTATGTCGCTTTTCAACAGCATTTAAAACCTTATGAAATTTTGGTGTTGGCTCATCATCAGCAGGATCAGGCTGAAACAGTTTTATTACGCTTATTATCGGGTGCTGGAGTAAATGGTCTGGCAGCTATGCAAGAAGTGGAAAATCGGGAAAACTTTCAATTATGGCGACCTTTTCTCTCGTTATCGCGTGAACAAATTGCAATATGGTCGATCCAATTAGACTTACCCTTTGTGCATGATCAGACCAATTTTGATACTCAGTATGATCGTGCTTGGTGTCGCCAGGAAGTTTGGCCTTTACTGCAAAAGCGTTTTCCCAAAATGCAGCAAGCTTTGAGCCGGACGAGTATTTTAATGCAGGATGCTAATTGTATTTTGCAGGATGTATTGTTACAAGATTTGAAATATTGCGGGAATCCCACACAAATAGATTTGGAAAAATTACAACAATTGAGTTTGCCTCGGCAGCGTCAGCTTTTATCAGCCTGGATGAAAGGAGACGCGGAGTATAGGCCTTCTTTTGAGATGGTGGAACGTCTCCAACAAGAAGTGATCCATGCTAAAGCAGATGCGCAAGCTGCATTGCACTGGAATGATTATTATTATTTACGCTATCAAAAACAACTTTATCGAATTGCAAAAGCACTGTATTTAGCTGAAAAAAATTCTTCTGATGTAGTTTCTGAAATTTATTTGGATAGTGATAAAAACATCTATTTGCTTTCGGGGACTTTTAGAATTATTTCTGCTGAAATGGGACTATCTACTGATTTATTAAAACAAAACTTAAAACTAATTTCGCGTCAGGGCGGTGAAAAAATTCATTTATATGGTCGTGTTGGGCATTGGCCATTAAAAAAAGCTATACAAGAGGCACAAATTTTGCCTTGGTTACGTCATACAATTCAAATATTAGCCATAGATAATGTTATGCTAGGGGTTTTTACCCCAAAAGGGTTTTGGTTAGCACAATCGAAGTATTGTGCAGTTGGTGGCTGGTTGCCACATTTAAGTTCTGAGATAGATAATTTGCGAGTTGAGCGTAATTCATGAATGCGACATTAAATTCAAATATCACATTTATTGGTGGTGGTAATATGGCGCAAGCCCTGATTGGTGGCTTGCTGGCACGTGGATTACCAACAACTCGGATTATGGTATCTGATCCTGTCGAGGCGATTCGTCAATTATTGCAGGAAAAAGAAATTCAGGCAGTTGATGATAACTTGCGGGCAATTAAAGATGCCGATGTCGTGGTTTTAGCAGTGAAACCACAGGTTTTGGGTACTGTACTAAAACCTTTACATGGTTTATTTGACGGGAAGTTGATTGTTTCAATTATTGCAGGCGCAGAAATAGAAACGATTGCTGCATTGACTGGAACTGATCGCGTTGTACGAGTGATGCCAAATACTCCAGCCTTGGTTCAAACAGGGGCACATGGTTTATATGCCAATGAAAGTGTGACAACCAAAGATCGTGATTTGGCGAGTCAGATTTTAGCTGCAACAGGTTTAACCATCTGGGTAAATTCGGAAGCACAAATTGATGCGGTGACAGCAGTTTCAGGCTCAGGCCCTGCATATTTTTTCTATTTAATGGAAAGTATGATTCGCGCTGGAAAAAATATGGGACTGGATGAAAAAGTGGCTACCGCACTTACATTGCAGACGGCATTAGGTGCAGCACAAATGGCGATTACCAGTTCTAATACTCCCGCAGAATTGCGTAAAAATGTGACTTCGCCAAATGGTACAACGCAGGCAGCACTTGAAGTATTTGATCGCGCCCAAATTTCACAAAATATCCAGACAGCACTTGCTGCTGCGCAAAAACGTAGTCAAGAATTAGCACATGAGCTAAGTGACAGTACCAAGACCCATTAAGTAGGAAAGTAACAGTATGGCGAGTTCTGCGCTTATTTTTGGTATTTTAATTAATGTTGCCATTTTATTGGTGTTCTTCCGCTTTTTAATGCAATTAACTGGGGTAAGTCCTTATAACCCAGTAGTTTTATCGACAGTAAAAGCAACTAAGATTGTTGATATTTTTAGTCGTATTTTTCCGACTGTGGCAAAAGGTCGTGTGAATCTAGCAGCATTGGCGCTTTTAATTGTTTTGTACTTGCTCAAAATTTTTGGAGTGATGTATCTTTCAGGTGCGATGCCTAATAGTCCAATTCATTTATTGATTTTGACTTTTGTGACTATGATTCAGGATTTAATCCGTTTCTGTCGTTATTTGATTTTTGCCACGATTATTCTGAGTTGGGTGGTGATGTTTACTCAATCTCGTTCTCCATATATTGAAGTGATTCAGGAATTGGCTGAACCATTACTCGCTCCGTTTCGTCGTTTATTGCCGAATATGGGAATGATTGATCTTTCTCCAATTATTGCATTTTTGGCGTTATATGTTGCCGAAATTTTGATGAACGAAGTCGCGAAAGTCTTGCTCACTGGATTGTAAAACCTATTAAGATTTTAAAACCATAAAACAAAGGCCGAATTAATCGGCCTTTGTTTTTATCTGAAAAAAGTTAATGTGCTTCTTCCCAATTTAAACCTTTTCCGACCTCAACCACTAAAGGTACAGAGATTTCAACCACTGACTGCATGGTTTCGGCTAGCTTTGGTGCAAGTTGTTCTGCAATATCGGCATCAACTTCAAATACCAATTCATCGTGAACTTGGAGTAATAATTTGGCTTGATCCTTTGGAAGCATTTTATCTACTTCGATCATGGCAAGTTTGATGATATCCGCAGCGCTACCTTGCAGGGGGGCATTAATGGCGGCACGTTCTGCACCCTTACGGACCATCATATTTCGAGCATCAATATCGGGGGTGTATAAACGACGACCTAAAATAGTCTCAACGAAACCTTGTTCTAAAGCCACCTGACGAGTACGTTGCATATATTCATAAATACCAGGATAGCGATGAAAATATTGTTTAATGTAGTTTTGTGATTCCTCACGGGTAAAGCCCAATTGACGAATTAAACCAAACTCTGACATACCATATAGTAAGCCGAAATTAACGGCTTTCGCTTGACGACGTTGATCACTCGTAACTTCTTCAAGCGGAATATTCAATACTTCTGCTGCTGTACGACGGTGTACATCCTGACCATGTTTAAATGCGTCTAGCAAGGCATCGTCCTGAGAGAAATGTGCCATCAAACGTAGTTCAATTTGTGAATAATCGGCAGCTAATAATATACGGCCTTCAGGGGCGATAAAGGCTTTACGAATTTGACGACCAATTTCCCCTCGAATCGGAATATTTTGCAGGTTTGGATCAGAAGAAGACAAACGTCCGGTTGCGGTTAATGCCTGATGATAGCTGGTGTGTACCCGGTGAGTTTCATTATGCGACTGTTCTACCAAACGATCCGTATAGGTATTTTTCAATTTCGATAAGGTTCGATGTTCCAAAATCACTTCAGCAATTGGATGCTCGACTTTCTCTAGAATACTTTCGCCAGTACTGTGCTGACCTGTAGCCGTTTTTTTGCCGCCTTTTAGGCCCATTTTATCAAATAAAATTTCTCCTACTTGTTTGGGTGAGCTGACATTGAAGCTTTCACCTGCCAATTCAATTGCCTGATTTTCTAGGCCTTGAATGGTTTCGGTAAATTCAACGCTAAGCTGTCCCAAGAAAGCATGATCAAGCTTAATACCTGCTTCTTCCATACCCGTAAGAATACGTGCTACAGGCATTTCAATGTTATACAGAATGTTTTCTAGCTCTGGTGATGCTTTAAGTTTTTGGGCCAATACTTCATATAAACGATAAGTAACATGCGCATCTTCAGCGGCATAGTGCGCTGCAACTTCAATCTCAATTTGATTAAAAGTTTTTTGTTTGGCGCCTTTACCTGCGATTTGTTCAAAAGTTGTGGTCAAGTGGCTCAAGTAAACTCGGGCTACGTCATCCATACCGTGACGGGTTGCAACGGAGTTTAATACATAAGATGCCAGCATCGTATCGAAATACCAGCCTTTAAGCTCAATGCCATGATTGGCAAAAATATGCGCATCATATTTAAGGTGGTGTCCAATTTTTTGAACTGTATGATTTTCCAAAATCGGCCTAATTTGTGCCAATATTTGCTCACGATCAAGCTGTTGTGGGGCCCCTTCGTAGTCATGAGCGAACGGTATGTAATAGGCATCTTTGGCATCAAAGGCCACAGAAAAACCGACCATTTCGGCAACACGATAATCCAGACTGGTGGTTTCAGTATCAATAGCAAAACGTTTTTCAGTTTGCAGCCTTTGATAGAGTTGTTCCCAAGCTTCTTGGTTCAAAACAGTGTGATAATTGGCAACACCAAGTTGATCATCGTCACTGGTCAGGCTGGCCTGATCTTCTGTTTCAATGTTGACTTGCGTTTCAGCTTTGGCAATTTCTTGATTAATTTCCTTGTAACTATTACTCACAGGATTATTGGGATGATCCAGTGACTGTAACTGATTTCTAAACTCAAGTTCAGTATACAAATTACGCAATGTTTCAATACGCGGTTCGCAAAGTTTTAAGTCATCCCAAGTCAGACCAAGATCAAGATCACAAACGATACTCGCCAATTGATGGTCAATTGCAATTCCATCAGCATTGTCTTTAATGTTTTGTCCAACTTTCCCTTTGATGTGATCGACATTTTCTAAAATGCCACCAATCGAACCATATTCCGTTAAAAGTTTCGCTGCTGTTTTAGCACCAATTCCGGGTACACCCATAATGCCATCTGAAGCATCTCCCATCAGGGTGAGATAATCAATGATCTGGTTTGGCCATACCCCAAACTTATCAAAAACTCCCTGAATATCCATGGGTTTATCTTTGAAGCTATCTTCAAGTGTCACTTTTTCAGTGACAAGCTGAGCCATGTCTTTATCGCCTGTCGAAATCAGGACTTGATGCCCTTGTTTTTCGGCGTGTTTGGCAAGTGTTCCAATAATATCATCGGCTTCTGCACCTGGCAGCATATATAACGGAATGCCTAGAGCTTTAATTAAAGCATGCAAATACGGAATCTGCTGGGCTAATTCATCTGGCATGCTCGGGCGGTCACCCTTATAAATAGGAGAAAGTTCATGTCGGAAAGTCGGTTCTGGTGTATCAAAAATGACAGCCATATGCGTAGGCTGAGTTCGGCGCATCAATTTTTGAATAGCGGAAATAGCTCCACGAATTGCATTGGTTTGTAACCCTGTTGAGGTTGTTAAAGGTGGGAGTGCATGAAATGCACGAAATAAAAAATAAGACCCATCAACCAAAACAAATGGTGGCATTGCACACTTCCTCACAAACGATTGGGTCTTATTCTACGTGAAAATTGAGCAAAATGTGGAACTTCGATTTTAAGGGAGTTCTGTATGGCTAAATATACACTGGTGTAAGGATCAGGTAAGATAGCTTGAAAGGAATTGAGTTTGTTTTTTGATCATGTATAAAAATGATAAGCAGAATATCACGATGGTAATTATCATTTTTGCCATAGGTTTATTAGGTGCATTCGTTTTTGAAATCAAAAATGCAGTGATATTACTTGTTGCACTTTTGGTATTTGCTATCGTGCAGCAATTCACTCGTTTTGATCGGCGTATTCAGCAGCTCGAGCGGCAATATAATATCACTGCGCCTAAAAGTTCTATGCATTTACCGCAATGGGCCATATATTTGGGCACCCTGATCGGTATTACGGGTTATTATTGGCACACGACTTCCGCTATTTTTGTTGGAATCGGATTGGTGTTATTTAGTCTGATTCAAATGTTCAGCTTTATTAATGAACGGCTACAAAATATTGAAGATAAAAAACAGATACATCCATTAAAACTGCCTAGAAGCTCTGAGCCAGTTGCAGTCAATCATCAGATGCAGTTAGAGTCAGAGAATCCAGATGGGTTCCCATCTCAACAGGGCGCAAAAATATTGTCTGAGCCCGCGAATGATCAAACTGATCATTCTCTTCCTCTAAATTCGATTTCTCAAAAACAGGCATGGTGGCAACCTGCTTTGGATTGGCTTATTCATGGCAATCCAATTTTAAGAGTTGCCATTGCCATTTTGATGATTGGCGTAGTGCTGCTCTTGCGTTTTGCCAGTGAACACTGGCAACTCAGCTTGGGCATAAAACTATTAGGAATTGCCATTACGGGTGGTGCATTAACCGCTTTGGGCTATTATTTGAAAAAAAACAATGCACTATTCGCTGTGGCTTTACAGGGTGCGGGCTTAGCAATTATTTTTATGACTCTAATTTTTGCACATCATTATACTGTGATTGCAAGTTTGGGCATAGCAAGTAGTGGTTTTGCTGTTTTATTAATGATAACAGTCGCTTTAAGCTTAAAACAAAATGCCGTTTATCTATCAATGCTGGCACTCAGCATGGCTTATCTCGCACCTTTATTGATCCCACAATATCATCCCGATAGCATCTTTTTATTTAGTTATTATCTGTTGATTAATGTGGCTGTGGCTGCAATGAATTTTATCAAGCCATGGAAAATTTTAAATCAGATTGCTTTTTTTGCATCAGGATTGCTTGCGGGTAGTGTTATCGTTTTATATGCGAATTCAGCACAATACCATACGCTAGATATTATTTTATGGCTGCATATTGCCTTGTTTATCTGGTTAAGTGTGCGTTATAGCCAACTCATTCAGAAAGAATATCCTTCTTTAAAAAATCAGTCCTTAAATGAGCAACAGGTGATTCAACTTCCTCCACTTGTGGATGTTGGGTTAATTTTTAGTGTGCCAATTTTTGGTTTTTCTTTACATGCATTTTTGGTACAACAATCCAGTCTGGCACTTACCTGTGGCGCCGCATTACTGGGTATAACTTATGCTGTTTTGGGCTGGTGGATTAGACAAAAGCAATCAGAATTATCGATTTTGGCCAAAAGTTTTTTTATTTTAGCGGTAGCCTTTATCGCTTTGATTTTTCCTTTGTATCAAGGCGCACATTGGACTGCCATTGGTTGGGTCGTACAAGGAACTGCTTTAATAGTTTGGGGTGTTTCTGAGCGTTATCGATTAAGTCGCTATTTAGGTATCGTTTTGGTGATCCTAAGTTCACTGGCTTTGTTTTATCAAGTCTGGTCAGATGATCATTTCCCCGTTTTAAGCACCAGTATTTATGCAATTTCACAATTCATTTCAGCTTACTTCCTATTTCGATCTACATCTTCGAGTCAGGGTTCCTCTGTTATTGCGGACAGTTTGTTTTTAAGTTTGGCTTTATATTCGGGTGCAGTCGCGGGCGTAGAGTTTCTGCAATTGCAGGGGCAGGGGTTAAGTCCTTATTTAGCCATTGCTGCCTTATTATGTTTTGGTTTTACCGTCGTTGTCTATTGGCGTGCAAGATTAAATTGGCATATTCCACAATTGGTGATTTTGAGCATTTTGATTGTATTGAGTTTTGTAGAATTAACTCAGCAGGGATTATTGGCGCAACTCTACTGGATTAGCTCGTTACAGCAAATAAGTTTTCTAATCGCAGCTATTACCCTCAGTTTACTTTTGCTGATGATTCAAAAAATACAGAGGATTGATTCACAACTCAATATTTGGTGGGCAGGGCTAGTATGGTTGAGTCTGGCTATAATGGGTCCTGCATTATGGTCGAATGCAGCATTGCTTTCTTTTGCAGTAATACCAGTTTTGTATAGTATTTGGTTATTTAAAAATCAACAATATCTTCTGCTGGATCAGCTTTCGGTCTGGATTCTATCTTGGTTCTGGTTAGTGGCGGCTAGTTTAAGTGATCAGGTTTTTGTGGCCTATTATCTGCCTGTTGTTAATCCTGCTGATGTGTTGTCTTTATTGGTATTATTGGGGGTGTTATGGATCATTTATCATCATGATTTTGCTACACAAACCAAAGCAGTCGAATGGCGTAATAAGATCATTAGCATTGTTATTGCTTTATTGGTTTTTAGTAGCGTAGTGGTCCGAGCCTTGCATTTTTATGCGGCAACACCACTTTGGAGTTGGGCTATTTGGTCAAATGGTACAGTACAGCTTAGCTTGACTTTACTCTGGGTGGTTTTAGCGTTTGTATTAATGACCTTTTCAAGTCAGCGCCAGATTCGTCAGCTCTGGTTTGTGGGAGCAGCGTTACTGGCTATCGTGGTGATTAAGCTGGTTGGATTGGATTTATCACAAAGTGGAACATTGACTCGTGTGATTTCTTTTATCGGGGCGGGAGGGGTAATGTTGGTCATTGCTTATTTGGCACCGCTGCCACCCGTACAATCTATACAGGATACGAGCAGAAAATAAGAAAATTGTGCTTGCATCAGCGAGTGTAAGAAGGGTGGCGATAATGCCACCTCAGCTAAAGCTTTGGTTCTCGCTTCAGTTCATCTTTATTTGCATATTGATCAATTTCATCTTCAGTTAAAGGCGTTACTGGTGGGCGATCTACAAAGCCCATTTTGGGTACAGGAATTTCGATCTGATTTTCCAAAAAACCATTACGGATACGTTCTTGTAATTCATCACGGGTTTTTAAATACAATTCCTGACGACACCACACTGAAAATAATAATTCAATAGAAGATTCACGAAATGCGGTGACGGTGACTTCAGGCTTGGGATCATCCAGTGCGATCGGGTATTTTGCCGCTACTTCGAGTAATACCTTGCGTACTTTCATAATGTCTTCCTGAAAATTAATCGCAAGGGTAATCGGAATACGCCGTATAGGATATTTTGACATATTCATAACGGGGGCACGAATCAATTGCTCATTGGGTAAACGCACATAAACATTATCTAATGTAAGGAGTTTGACGGAGAGTAAATCGATCGAAATGACTTGTCCTTCAATGGTATGACCACGAATTAACGTAATTTGAATCGTATCACCCACTTCAAATGAACCTTCTCCAATCAGAAATAAGCCACTGATAAGGTTGCTAGCAGAAGTTTGCGAAGCAAAACCCAACGCGACTGTTAGAATTCCCGCTGCCCCTAAAAATACACTGAGTTTAAAGCCGGCTTCTTTTAAACTAGCCATCACAAAAATGATAAAAATAAAGTAAAAAATACCACGTCGCCACACCATCCGCTGATGTGCGTTAAATCGCATTCCTACCGTTCGGATAAATGTATTTGAAACTAAACGCGCAAAAATAAAGCCAATTAAACATAGAACAACAGCAACCAGAATTTCACTGAGTCGATCCAGATTAATATTGGTAAAAATCCCTTTAAGGCTAACAGCTACATCTTTGGGAATATTGGAATCTGCCATGATGCCTCCCTAAAAAAATGAATCAAACATATTAAACAACGCACCGCCCGGTGAGCGTGGAGGATGTACATAAATCACTTCACCTGCCAAAGGTGGAGTGCGATTTTCCAGACGAATACGAGGTGGGCGATCGGAACCTTCGTGAATAACTTTAATCTGCGATGTCCATAAACGATTGGTACTTTCGCTATAGAACAGCGGAAGCGCAGATACAGGAACATTCATACGGTCAAAACGTAATTGTTGGCTGCTGGTATTATGAAATTCCACGGGAGTAACAGCACGAAATGCACGAGGTTTGAGCAAATTCAAATCTGTACGTCCATCTACTGCTGTGGCATAACACATTTCTCCAGTCCGATGATCTGGGCCAAACCATGTGTCTTTTGGGCGAATGACAGAGATATCGAAAATAGGTTCGCGCTGATTTTCTACAAATCCTGCGATCCATAAGGGTGTACTAATATAAAGTGTTCCTCGTTCACCCGCTGGAATATAAATCGGATCAACAGGTTTAATCACCACAGACCGATCGGCCAGACGTGGCATCAGTTGAAACTCATTATGGGTATTGCGAAACATGTAGCGTTCAATCTTTGCGCCTTGTGGAAAGGCAAAATGCGGATCAGCAATACTCTGCCATTGTTGTTCATAGTCATACTGATGTTGCGGGCGATAATATTCTAACCGCCATTCCTTGATTCCGCGCGTCAGACGAAAAAGTAATGATCCGAACTGCCATGCTTTGGATTCACTGAGTTCAAATTTTTGTTCACCCCACCACTTTAAATTGGTCTGTTCGGGTTCTAGATGATCGTATTGCTGTTGTGCCAAGTTTAAAAATTCCTCTGGTGAGTTTGTAAAAACAGACTTCACGCTGTAGTACGCTTAGAGTACACTCAAAACTCTCTTTTTGATCATTATAAATTTGTGATGCAAATACTTAAACAAATACAAATTCCATATAGTTTTGCCAAACGTCATGGCGTTTTGTTGCGTTATGAAGGGGATCAGGTCTTTATTGTACGCCGTCAAAATACAGAATGGATTGCCTTACAGGAAGCGAGACGTATTGTAGGAAAACCAGCGCAACATCAAGTGTGTGATGATCAGAGTTTTAACGCATTATTGAGTTCGAGCTATGCAGGAGATACAGGAGAATCACAACAAGTCGCTGCGGGGCTTGAAGACCATCCAGATTTATTGAGTTTGGCAGATCAGGTGCCAGAAGCTGAAGATTTGATGGATCAGGAAGATGATGCCCCGATCGTCAGGTTGATTAATGCATTGTTGTCTGAAGCAATTCGGGTGAATGCTTCAGATATTCATATTGAATCTTTTGAAAAGAAACTCTCGGTACGTTTACGTGTCGATGGTCAACTTCGTGAGATTGTACAGCCACGTCGTGAACTTGCGCCTTTATTGGTTTCACGGATAAAAGTCATGGCGAAACTGGATATTGCTGAAAAACGAATTCCTCAGGATGGACGTATTTCTTTGCGTCTGGCTGGGCGTGAAGTGGATGTGCGGGTATCAACCTTGCCCTCTTCACATGGCGAACGAGTGGTGATGCGTTTATTAGACAAACAGGCTGGTCGTTTGAATATGACCCATTTGGGGCTCATGTCTAATGATTATGAGCGATTAACTCATCTGGTACATCGTCCGCATGGTATTATTTTAGTGACCGGACCCACTGGCTCGGGTAAGACGACGACTCTATATGCAGCACTTTCTGACCTAAATGACAATACACGTAATATTCTGACTGCTGAAGATCCGATTGAATATCAGCTTGAAGGGATTGGACAGACTCAGGTCAATACCAAAGTGGATATGACTTTTGCTCGTGCTTTAAAAGCTATGTTACGTCAAGATCCCGATGTGGTGATGGTCGGCGAAATCCGTGATCTGGAAACAGCAGAAATTGCAGTACAAGCTTCTTTGACTGGTCATTTGGTTTTATCCACTTTGCATACCAATACCGCGATTGGTGCTGTCACACGTTTAAAAGATATGGGAATTGAACCTTTTCTATTGTCCAGCTCCTTAATTGGCGTGATTGCACAGCGTTTAGTGAGAACCTTGTGTTCACATTGTGCTACGTGGCGTGAAGCTGATGATTTTGAACGCCAGTTGTTTCAGCATGTGAGTACTGAGCAAAGTTTAAAGTTACCGGAGCCGCAAGGGTGTGAGCATTGTTCGCATTTAGGTTTTACTGGGCGAACTGCGATTTATGAAATTGTTCCTGTCGATGATCAAATGCGCCGTTTCATTCATGGCAATGCAGCTGAATTTGAACTGGAACGTTACGCGCGCCAATATTCAGGATCGATTCGTGATGATGGATTAAGAAAAGTTCTTGCTGGGAAAACCACATTGGAAGAAGTCTTGCGTGTAACCAATCAAGCAGAAGAATAGCGTCTCGTAATAAATTAAAAACGGATTAAACGTCGATGCTGCATCAGTGGCATTGACTCACGTATTTGATCCTGTTCTTTTAAATCAAATGACACGGTGATCAAGCCAGCTCCATCATCATTCATGAGATTTAAAAGTTGCCCTCGACTATTAGTCGCTCCAGTATGCCCCCAGGTTTGGCGTTTTTCACCATGCCAGCCTTGCTGTGCTGCACCTAGTACATAACATTGGCTATCCATGGCGCGTGCTTGCAATAGAAGCTGCCAATGCATTTGACCTGTAGTGTAGGTAAAAGCGGCAGGTGCGGTTAAAATTCTTGCGCCTTGTGCTCGAAGATTTAAAGCTAGTTCAGGAAAACGAAGATCATAACAGACCATCATCCCGATATGGCCAAAAGGTGTTTTAGCGACAACAACCTGATCACCAGGTTCAAAAAATTTAGATTCCTGATAACCTCCGACAGCATCACCGACTTGCACATCAAACAAATGAATTTTGTCATAACGCGCTTCTGTACGTTCAGGACTAATACATAAACTTACTGTGCGTACACGCCCATCCTGAATGATTGTCCCATCAGGACGAAAGGGGCAGGGTAATGTTCCTGCAATGATCCAAATATTGTATTGCTGTGCAAGTTGCTCTAGTCGTTGCTGAATACTTTCAAATTGTGCCGCAGTTTCGCGCTGTTTACCCGCTGCGAAACAAACAAAATTTTCAGGAAATACAACCAGTTCAGCATGTTCAGCTTTACTCTGTTGAATCAATGAATCAATGACACGAAAATTATCTTCAATGTCATTTTGAGAATTCATTTGAGCAACAGAGAGTAAAGTCATCGCTAGATTTTATCCTGGAAATATGAGAAGGCTAAGCGTTTTGCTTAGGAGATACCTGATCCAGTGTATCTTGCTCTTTTTGAAGTTGTTTCACCAATGGTTCAAACATATTTTGGTTGTTTTCGTTCAGTTGCATTAGCGTTTTGTGGGCATCAAGAACGGTTTTTAACATAGCATTATGTGTGATTTCCTCTTCACATAATTCATGCGTGCACATTTGAGGTTCTTTACAATAATTTAAAATGACAAAAACCTGCCCTAGCCCCATGCTGTTGGCCAGAGTCGTAATATCCGGATTGGTTGAGAGCATGACTGCCTGAATATGATGAATCTGCTTCAGTTTTAAACCTAGCTTTGCCAATATTCCAAGAACCGTACTATCAATAAAAGTTGTTTCAGTTAAATCGACAATTGCACCAACCACATTTTTCTGTTGTTCAATTCGATTTAAAAGTTTGTCTAGACTTATGCAAGACTGGGCGCGTACTTCACCAATAAGTTTGAAAATATGCGTTCCATTCAAGCTTGCATATTCAACATGACCTGTTGACATATAAATGCCATTTTCAGAGAAGGATTGCAAAATTATCACATAGGGCGCATAGATACTCAAGTATCTAACAGTGCTATAAATATTGATTGAAATGTATCTTATTGATTATAAAATTAATTCAGTCGACAAAGACTCAAGATAGCAATGTCATCGGCAACATGTTCAGGTGCTTTAAAAGACTGTTTTTGCAAATGATCAACCAATTGAGCAAACTGCTCATTCAGCCCACCGTCAAAAGGTTCAAGTGCGCCATCTGAACAAATAATAAACCGGGTATGACGGTTTAGCGTACATTCAAATTCCTCAATTTCCAGATCATCGGTTAATCCCAATGGAAAACTACTGGTATTTAAAATTTTTGGTGGTTGATTCGGTTCAAAAATAATTGGAGGAGGATAATGTCCCGCGCTAGTCCAGCGAATCTGATGTGTTTGCAGGTTTAAGATCCCTGCAACCATCGTAATATGTTTTTCGATATTCTCTTGTAACAACATTCCATTTAGTTTTTTGATTAATTCGCGTGGTGTTTTGGAGCGACCATGAAAAGCTGCCATCCATGAGGTAAGTAAACTACTAGTCACACCATGACCAGAAACATCAGCTAAATAAAACAAGACTTCTTTATCATTTAGTTTCCAGTAATCATACCAGTCACCTGATAAATACGCAGACGGTTGAAAAAAAGTTTCAATTTTATAATCAAGTAAATCAAGCGCATTAGGTAGAAGTTTTCTTTGCAAATCTGCGGCAGCAGGAAGATCTCGGCTGTCTTGATTACGCTTGTATTGAGCATCGATCTGAAATAAGGCTTCTACAGGATTTTGAGGTAATTTTCCCCAAATCCAGCCAGCTAGAGCTCCAAGTTGCCAAGCCTGAGCAAGTGCTGCGCCTTCGTCTTCATGTGCAATAACGACCGTTGGTAATGACCATTGGTAATGTAAAAAATCCTGAACGTCGGCAATAGCGATAATCGTAGGGTCATATAGTTCCAGATCATCTATGTGAATGACTTGTAGGCTCGGTAGCTCATCAATGGCTTGATCTAAATGAGGGACTGAACGTGTCGGTTGAATAAAATACATAGACGATTAAATGGAGCCTTATCAATAATCACATTTACTATATAGATGTACTATAGAAATCAAAAGATTGCTAGAAAAACTCACGATCTAACAATCTTAAATTAATACATCATGTAAGTTAAAGCTTATTTCTGATTACTTGAATCATCAGAATTGTCATCTGAATCATCATCGATAAACTGGATCTGTTCTGCTGAGTTACCTTTTTTCTCTGCAATCTGGAAGTTTTTGCGTTGTAAATATAAATCACGAATCACCGCATATTTATCGCCCTGCAAAATTTGTTCAATATCCAGCACTTGAGCACGAGTATCAATAGCCTGTAGCATATTGGTAGACCAATATAAGCCGTCTTGATCATCCATAATATATTTTTGTGGACGTGTTTGACTATCTACAGCTAGACCAAAACCGTCACGTAAAGTACTTGGGCCAAAAAATGGCAACATGAGGAATGGCCCTGATGGAACACCATAATAGCCTAGCGTCACACCAAAGCTCTCTTCTTCGGCAGGTAAGCCCAATCGACGTGCTGGATCAGCCAGACCGAATGTAGTTAAGGTATTAATAGTAAAGCGGCCTAATGTTTTTGCTGCACGGGAAGGGCGTCCCTGAATCAACTGATTTACAGCATTCCACGGTTCACCCAGATTTTTACGAAATTGCCGATAAGAGCCACGAACTTGTTCAGGTGTTTTTTGCGTATATTGAACCGCAATTGGACGAACAATAGTTCGATCGAGCGCATCATTAAATGCATAAAATTGACGGTTCAGTGGTTGTAAAGGATCTTTGACTTCATCCGGTTGTGCTGCATTGGCATTCACCTTAAAGTCACTTGCCTTTACATTTTTAAGGTCATCTTTGAGATCCTTTAACTTTTGAAAGCGTGCACGGTGTTCTGGTGTATCGGATTCAGGTATAGAAGATACGTCTTCTACAGCATCAGTCGCGACATCATTTGTACTCTCTTGAGCAAAAAGATGAAAAGACAAACTTGTTGAAAGAAGTCCAATAAAAACGAGTTTTGAGTAATGCATAAGAATCCTTAAGCGCCTATTGAGGCAAGATTTTATACCATTCTATATGAAAGATGGTTCTATTGAATGATTAGATCATAGCGAGTATTAAAACAAATCTGGGTAAAAAATGTTATAAAAAAGATAAAAAGGTTAAAAAATAAACATACGCAACCAAACTCTTTAAAAAGGGGTTGCATGGCTAGGGGAATGCTGTAGAATGCGCACTCATCGGCGGTGATGTTGATAAAAACTT
>NZ_JACVTU010000053.1:0-202 GCF_016624705.1 Acinetobacter sp. S40 | reverse complement strand
TATAGTATTGCTACCATCAGTTACAGTTACCGCACTTACCACTTTATGGCCGTCTACTTCTGCCTGAGTTAATGTATGTGATACACCATTGATCGTTATGATGTCACCTGCCGCTGCATCCGCTCCCAAGGTAATATCAACATTGACTTTGCCATCCGCTCCTAATTCTGCTGTATTGATTACGCCATCATTATTTGCATCT
>NZ_JACVTU010000052.1:0-203 GCF_016624705.1 Acinetobacter sp. S40 | reverse complement strand
TTATCCAGCTACGAATAACGGCGATGGAACCTGGACTCTGGCAGACAATACATTACCAACCTTAACTGACGGTTCTCATACTGTTGTGGTAAATGCAACGGATGCAGCAGGAAATGTGGGGACAACCACTGAGACAGTGGTAATTGACACAATGGCGCCAACTGCCCCTGTTGTCAATCCAGTCAATGATACAGATGCAATTA
>NZ_JACVTU010000051.1:0-218 GCF_016624705.1 Acinetobacter sp. S40 | reverse complement strand
TCTCACTTTCTCAACCTCATTAAACAAACTAAATGTCTGATTCACATAATTAACTACACCCGAAATTTGATCCATTATAGTGAATAAGTTCTGGTGTCTTTTCTGCTTGTATAAGTTTTATTGTTCTTGATGGATCAAAACCATCAAACTGACAATAGAATAATGGCTCACCTCTTTTTAAGATCAAATCCTTTGATGTGTCATGCCATTCAAATGCC
>NZ_JACVTU010000050.1:0-237 GCF_016624705.1 Acinetobacter sp. S40 | reverse complement strand
ACTTGAATATCAGACAAGTCAAATCCGATGACTTTCTCACTAAAGTTGAAGATGATATCTACAATTTCGTTAGGCGATAATGTGGTATCAGCTGTGGTAATCGTCAAACTCGGTGCAGTGGTATCAATAGTTAAATCAAAAGCAGGACTAGCATTGCCCTTATTTCCGGCCAGATCAACCAAAGCCACTGTTAGCGAATGATTACCTTCGCTCAAATCAGTCGATGGTGTAAAACTC